>JAFGXK010000306.1 GCA_016936695.1 Bacteroidales bacterium
CTCATCATCGCTTCAGGCAGAGAACTTTCGCAGAATGCTCCTGACACTGTCGGACGATCTGAGGGTAATTCTTATAAAGATAGCCGACCGGCTTCATAACATGAGGACCCTGGAGTCTATGCCCGAACACAAAAAGATGAAAGTAGCCGGCGAAACCATCTTCCTGTATGCCCCCCTTGCAAACAGGATAGGTTTGTATGCAATAAAAAGTGAATTGGAGGACCTCAGTTTCAAATACCGTCAGCCGGTAATTTATGAAGAAATTTCTTCCAAGATGAAACTGGGAGAAAAAAAGTATTACGCCCTCATCAACAAATTCAGTCTCCCAATAATAAGCAAGCTCAGTGAATCTGGCCTTAACTTCGAAATCAGCGGCCGTCCGAAATCAATATTCTCGATCTGGACCAAAATGCAGTCGAAGAATGTGCCGTTTGAGGAAGTCTATGACGTGCTGGCTGTCAGGATTGTTTTTGATCCAACGCCCGGGATACCTGAAAAGACAACCTGCTGGAACATCTATTCAGTGATCACTGATACTTACCTTCCAAAGCCCGACAGGCTCCGCGACTGGGTGAGCCGTCCGAAGCCAAATGGCTACGAGGCACTTCATGTTACCGTAATGGGTCCTGAGGGCCACTGGGTTGAGGTCCAGATCAGGAGCAGGCGCATGGATGAAATAGCGGAGAGAGGTTTTGCCGCTCATTACAGGTATAAGGGAGACAACACACCCGAAACTGAACTCGATAAATGGATCAAGAAAATAAGGTCGATGCTTGAAAACCCACTGGAGAATCCGATCGAATTCCTTGACGAGTTCAAGATGAACCTCTTTTCATCCGAAATTATGGTTTTTACTCCCAAAGGAACCCTTGTCAGCCTTCCAAAAGGGGCTTCAGCCCTGGATTTTGCCTACGAAATCCATACAGAGATAGGTAACAAAGCCATTGGCGCCAAGATCAACCATAAGCTGAATCCGATCAGCACAATACTTATGAGCGGCGACCAGGTGGAGATTATCACTTCCGACATTGCCAAGCCTGAAAGAGAATGGCTTTCGTACGTAACTACCTCAAAGGCAAAGGAAGCTATCAAAAGTGTGCTACGAGCCGAATCGACCAACAGGATCCAGAGAGGGATGGAAATCCTGGAGATGAAACTTGCTGAAATTGGCGCCACTCCAAACACAGAGATACTCCGAAAGCTGATGCAGGAATATGATGTTCCAAATAAGGATGAACTCTATTCCGGAATAGAACTGGGAACAATAAACCCCGACAACCTGAAGAAGATTATCAGGAAGTCGCCTGCAAAGAATGTTATTAAATACTGGGAGCTTAAGCTCCTTGGACCGAAAAAAGACAAAAAGGAAGAAGGAGTTGAGCCAATAACAGGCAGGATTGATCCGTCATCACCTTTCCTTTTGAGGGAAAACATCGAGAATGCAGGTCAGTCATACGAAATAGCAAAATGCTGCAACCCTATTCCAGGCGATGAAGTTGTCGGATACCATTCACCACAGGGATCGATAGTGATTCATAAGCCCAAGTGCCCTGTAGCAATCAGAATAATGTCAAACGAGGGTAACAGGATTCTGCCGGTCAGATGGGCAATTCACAAACTGGTCTCCTTTCTGGCACGGATCAAGATGACCGGAGTCGACAGGATCGGGCTGGTTAATGACCTGACGAATATTATTTCTTCAGAGCTGAAAGTTAATATGACCAATATCAATTTCAACGTCAGGGAAGGAATTTTCGAGGGAACGATCGACCTTTATGTTCATCACACCCAGGACCTGAACAACCTTATTCTTAAATTGTCGAATGTTAAAGGAATTGACACTATAACGCGTGTAGAAGATTTTTCCGAATAGCCACAAAATAATTATTATCACACTGCTACGGAAAGACATAAAAATGACAAGAAAAAACCAGTTATCAAATGGCTGAAAATGATACCAGGTCAACAGTAAAGCAGATTTTCACCGAATATCTGGAAAAGAAGGGACACAGAAAGACTCCCGAAAGATTCGCTATTCTTGATGAGATTTATTCCAGAACAGGTCACTTCGACGTCGAATCGCTTAACATTTTCATGAAAAACAAGAATTACAGAGTCAGCAGGGCCACGCTATATAATACCATTGAATTGCTTCTCGACTGCAATCTTGTAATAAAGCACCAGTTCGGAAAGAACATTGCCCAATATGAACGGGCTTACCAGTGTGGTCAGCACGACCACTTGATTGATAGTGAGACCGGCAAGGTAATCGAGTTCTGCGATCCCAGAATTCAGGAGATAGTCCGGACAGCATGCAGCATGCACGGATTCACTCCCCTGTATCATTCCCTTTACATCTACGGCAGCCTGGACAAGCCCGTGAAGAAAAAAAAAGGGGACTGATTCATCCCCTTTTTGTCGCAGACATTTGATTTTTAAAATGCGAAACCAACCGCCAGCCCCACCCTGGTTTTAAAACCTTCAATTTTAGTAACATCCTCAGGCTCACCGCCCTGCTGAATATCAACACTTCCGTCAGTGTAGTGGCCGCCGAAGAAAAAGTCAATAACAAATCCCTTCTTGAAAATCCATTGTCTTCCGAATGCAACACCGCCTCCGACTGCAGAGAATTTCCCCTCATCTTCGCCTTCATCTGATTTATAGCCATACTGACTATACCTCAGGTAAGGAGAGATATAGAATCCGTCTATGGCATTCCTCCTGATGTAAAATTTAGCTTCAGGTGTAAGAATCAGTCCGGTGAACTTAAAATCTCCAAGATTATAATTCATAAAGCCAACGCCCATCTGAGCAGAAGCCAGGTCGGAAACCTCCCGTTCATAAAAGATGGAACCAGTTCCGACAACCAGTGCCAGCGTGTTCACTTTCAAAACATTCTTTTCAGGCGCAACAACAATCTCATCCTGGGCGAATGAGCTTAGCGATAACGCTGACAGCAGAAAAAGAACCACAATTTTTTTCATTTTGCTAAGGCGATTAGTGAATTTATCGATCAGATATAATAAAAAGTATAACGTGAATTTCCCCTTCAGTTATCAACATAATATTATCAACGTGATCTCAGGCCAGATTATTTTGTAACTTCGACACTGTTTTATAAATCCTGAGGATTCATGAAGATTGATATACTACTTGGCCTTCAGTGGGGTGATGAAGGTAAGGGGAAGATTGTGGATGCCCTGAGCCCTGATTATGACGTGGTTGCCCGTTTCCAGGGAGGGCCAAATGCCGGCCATTCTCTTGAATTCAATAATATCAAGCATGTCCTTCACCTCATTCCGTCTGGGATATTTCATCCCGGGAAGCTTAACATTATCGGTAACGGAGTTGTACTCGATCCGGCTGTTTTCAAACAGGAGATTGAAGAACTGGGAATACCCCTTGGAGAGTTGACCGGAAGGCTTGTAATTTCATCAAAGGCAAACCTTATACTGCCCACTCACAGGACGCTCGATGCAGCTTATGAGAAGAAGAAAGGCAGCCTGAAGATTGGTTCAACACTTAAAGGTATCGGACCTGCATATACCGACAAGACGAGCCGTAACGGCCTCAGGGCAGGCGATATTTTGCTTGATGACTTCCGGGCTATGTATAACGGGCTTACTGCCAGTCATGTGGTTCTGCTTAAGGACCTCGGCTTTGATTTTGATATCAGCGAATATGAAAAGCTTTGGTTTGAAGGGATTGAACTTCTGAAGAAATTCAGGATTGAAAACACCGAATATCTTATCAATGAACTGTTTTCCGCCGGCAGAAAGGTGCTTGCCGAAGGTGCGCAGGGAACGATGCTTGATCTGGATTTCGGATCATATCCCTTTGTCACTTCCTCAAACACCATCAGTGCAGGTGCATGCACAGGACTCGGTGTCTCTCCAAGAACAATAGGTGAAATATTCGGGATCTTCAAGGCATATTGCACCAGGGTGGGCAGCGGACCCTTCCCAACAGAGCTGCGCGAAGAAACCGGGGAGTTTTTGAGGAAAAAGGGAGCTGAATTCGGGGCAACCACGGGAAGGCCCAGGAGATGCGGATGGCTCGATCTTCCTGCTCTCAGATATGCCATCATGATAAACGGCACCACCAGACTCTTCATGATGAAAGCCGATATCCTCTCGGGATTCAGTACAATAAAAGTATGCACCTCGTATAGAGTCGGGGGAGAAACCGTCAGCCAGGTTCCATTTGATAATAATGCCGTAATTGAACCTGTTTATACTGAACTGCCCGGCTGGGCGGAAGACATAACCGGGATAAGAAAATACAACGATCTGCCCGTCAATCTGAAGAATTATGTTGAATTCATTGAAAGAAAGACGGGCGTACCTATAACCATTGTATCTGTGGGTCCCGACAGGAATTCTACAATTTTCAGGTAGCTTCCGGTTACCTCCTTACATAAAGCCAGGCATCGATCTCAACTGTATCATGGAACTGTTCAAGCCTCCTGACAGCCCTTGAATACTGTTCATGCGATTCTGCAACAACAAGATCAAATCTGCTTTCGGTCATTCGGATTATCTGCGGATCATAACCCATCTTTCTGTACTCTTCAGCCCATGCCTGGGCATATTCCGGTGTAATAAAACTACCGACCACTATGTTGTATTTCTGACGGGCTTCATATGCAGCCTTTTCCTGTTCGGCTCTTATAAGGCTGTCAAGCCTTGCTTCCTCAATGGCCCTTAGCCGGTTTTCAACCCTAAGGATGGAATCAGCCACCCTGATACTGTCCTGCTGGGCAAGCAGCATCTCAAGTGTTCTGGCCTTCTTTCCGAACAGCCCCCTTTCCTTTATTTTCTTGCAGGAGACAGGCAGAATGAGCAACATTGCCAGAAAAACTATCACATAATGCTTCATAATTGAATTTTAAGAGGTTCTAATTTTGAGACTAAATAACAAATCTCTTCTTTCAAAAGTACAAAATATTGAAAACCAATCCAAAGGATAAAACTTTTTTACAGGTACTCAAACAATAATTGATATAAAAGGTTTTTGTATATTAGGCTCCGGAAATTCCACTCCCTAACATAGTAATTACAATGTAATTACATATTTAGTTTCATAAACATAATCTACCTGCGTGATGAAATCAATAATTCAGTTTTTCGAAGAAAGTGTTGAAAAGTATGAAAGCAATGTTTATCTGTGGGAAAAGCCGCAGGATAAGTATGAAGGAACCACCTATGGTGAAACGAGGAAACAGGTATATGAGTTTGCCGCCGGTCTCATCACAATGGGTATCAAACCGGGTGACAGGCTCAGTATTATCTCCGAAGGCCGTAACAACTGGGTTATCGGTGAACTTGGGATTCTTTATGCCGGTGCTGTCAACGTACCCCTCTCTGTCAAACTCAATCCTGAAGAGATCAAATTCCGGATAAATCATTCCGAATCACGAATGGTTCTGGCCTCTTCGATACAGGCTGCAAAGCTGAAAACAGTGGTCAAAGATTGCCGTACCATTGAAAAGATAGTCCACTTCGACACCCAGGAGGAGTATGAAAATAATGAAATACATTTCAATGAGATCAGGAAGGCAGGAAGGGAGTGGCTTGAAAACCCTGATAACAAAGAAAAATTCGAGGAGATTTATTCAGCTATCAAACCATCCGATTTTGCCAATATCTGCTATACTTCAGGCACTACGGCCGATCCCAAGGGTATTATTCTTACCCACAGTAACTATGTGACCAACGTTTACCAGTCATACAGTCTGATGGACATTCCCTCATTCTACAAAACACTGCTTATCCTGCCGTGGGATCACTCATTCGGTCACACTGCAGCTATTTATGCCTTTATGGGCAAGGGAGCGAGCGTAGCGTCGGTGAAAACCGGAAAGACCCCCATGGAAACACTCAGAAACATGCCGGCATGTCTCAAGGAGATCAAGCCCAACCTGTTGATGAGCGTTCCCGCAATAGCCAAGAATTTCAGGAAGAACATTGAAAAGGGCATCAAAGAGAAAGGCAAGCTAACCGAGCTCCTTTTCAATCATGCCATGAAGATTTCCTATTCATACAACAAGGAAGGATGGAATAAGGGACGCGGCTTGCAGAAACTGAAAAAACCCCTTATCGACCTTTATGACAAGATCCTGTTCAGGAAGATACGCGAGAGCTTCGGGGGCGAGCTTGATTATTTCATTGGAGGAGGAGCCCTGCTCGAGATCGAACTACAGAGGTTCTTCTATGCGCTTGGGATACCAATGTATCAGGGTTACGGATTAAGTGAAGCCTCCCCGGTCATTTCATCGAATTCAGCTGCAAGGCACAAGTTGGGTTCTTCGGGTGTCCTTGTTAGCAATATGGAGCTTAGGATCTGCGACGATGAAGGCAGGGAACTCCCTGTAGGTGAAAAAGGCGAAATCGTTATCAGGGGCGGAAATGTAATGTACGGTTACTGGAAAAATGAGGCGGCCACAAAAGATACAATAAAGGACGGCTGGCTATATACAGGCGATATGGGCTATATGTCCGCTGACGGATTCCTTTATGTCCTCGGACGATTCAAGAGTCTGCTTATTGCAGATGACGGTGAGAAATTCAGTCCCGAGGGAATTGAGGAAGCCATGTCTGAACAGTCAAAATATATCGATCAGTGTATGCTTTACAATAATCAGAAGCCATATTCCGTGGCCCTGGTTGTTCCTAATCAGCATGCCCTCAAATTTTATCTGGAGGAAAAAAATCTGACAGCCGATTCGGACGAAGGGAAAAGGGCTGTTGCGACACTCCTTGAGAACGAGGTGAATGAGTACCGCACAAACGGGAAGTATGGCCATATGTTCCCCCAGAGATGGCTGCCTGTTGCCATCGGCATCCTCGATGAAGGATTCAATGAGGAAAACGGTCTGATGAACTCAACGATGAAAATCGTCAGGGGCAAAATCATGGACAGGTATGAGGAACTTATAGATTACCTCTACACTCCCAATGCCAAGGATGTCTGCAATGAGAGGAACATTGAGGAGATCGAGAAGATGAAGCTGGGTTAATAATCCACTTCAGTTTTTCAGACTGCAAGGCGGCTTTTGAAGGGAAGAAAAGTCATAAAATCGGCATGATGCACGATATATGCCTCTGTTGTCCGTTTCACAAGATCGCCCTCATGGGCATGCGCGGCAATTATGTGACACACCTCGGCCGGCACACCGCATTCTTCAGCCAGTGACACCCCCGAGAAAGGGTGCCTCAAATATTGCCCGTACCGGCCCTGAACGGCTTTCCCTTTATCATCAAGCTCATACTCAAGAAGTTTTCCAACGTCAGCAAGTATCGCTCCTGAAATCAGGACATCCATATTAACCCTCAGGTTGTCGCCAAAAAACCGGTTCATCTTCTCCCCGCTCTCCCTGGCAATATGGACCACACATCTCTTATGCTCCATAAAAGTTACCTTCATATCGGGTCCGCACAGGAGGGTGAAAGGAATATGGTCGAGATCCTCCGCTTTCAGAACACTTTTCTCCAGAGCTTTTTCCCATGTCCTGGCTGTCTTTTCACGCAGCGACTCATCCTTAATCCATTCAAGTTCGGGCCATAGTTTCTTTACCTTGTCGTTCATTTCCAGCCTCCTTGTTACTTAAGTTTTGATATAATGGCATCTGTCATCTCTATGGCCGATGCTGCACCGTTTTTAACCACATCCGGAGAACCGGTCATCTTCATCATGTCGTATGTTCTTGTCTTACCTTCCAGGATTATTCCGGCTACGGCCATTCTGATTCTGCCAGCTGTGGCTTTTTCATCAAGATAATCGAGCATCATGCACGCCGATTCAATCATTGCAATAGGATTAACGATAGGAATGGTGTATCCCGCATATTTCGGAGCAGATCCGTGAGTTGGCTCAAATACTGCGATCCCGTCCTCAGAGAATTGCGCACTGCATGCAAAGCCCAGTCCGCCAATGAGTCCTGCAAATGCGTCCGAAACTATGTCGCCAAACATGTTTCCCGCTACAATCACCCCGTAATCCTCAGGATTCTTGGTAAGCCACATCATCTGTGCGTCAATATTTGTATTGAGGAGTTTAATCGCGGGGTAGAAATTCTTTTGTGTTTCTTTTGCCATCTTCCACATAAGGCCGGAGGTCTCTCTGATAACATTTGGTTTTTCGCAGACGGTCACCGATTTGTACCCGTATTTTTGAGCGTGTTCGAAGGCTGCTGACAAAATACGCTGGGTGGCTTTTCTTGTGAAAATCCTTGTCGAAATTGACAATTCATCAGCGGGCACGCTGCCGTAATTAGCCCTGAATTTCGGGTGTGTCATAAGAGCCTGATGCACCTGCTCCGGAGGATTTGTCCATTCCACCCCCGAATACAAACCTTCGGTGTTCTGCCGGAAGATGACCACGTCAACAAGAGGCTCCTCAATTTCTCCTCCCCTTCCCCTTCTTATAAAGTTCAGTGGGTTCCCGGTATACGACCTGCAAGGCCTGACGCAAATATCGAGATTGAATTTCTGCCTGAGCCCGACAATCGGACTTGAATACACATAACCTTTATCCCGTAGCGAGGGGTTGAGCTCGGCCTTTGCCTCTTCGTTGGGCTTTGAGGTAATGGCACCAAAAAGCGCGATTCTGTGTTTGCTTATAAGATCAAGGGTTCTCTGCGGCAGAGGATTGCCCTCGCTGCACCATAAATCCCAGCCAATATCGCCATGTATGTAATCAGCTTCAAATCCGGAAGCATCAAGGACTCTCAGAGCCTGCTTCATCACTATATTACCGATCCCGTCCCCGGGCAGGGTAACTATTGTACGCTTTGCCATATATTACCAAATTTTTATTGCTTCGTAAATTTAACAATAATTAAGTATATCAGATTGTTATAATTCATAGTCACTTCACTTAACTAATAAAAAAACTGTACTTTTGATTCATTAACGCTATACTAAAAGCATGAGCACCTTATCTCATTTAAGTCCAGCGCCAGTCTGGAACTATTTCGAGGAGATATGCAGGATACCGCGTTTAAGCAAAAATGAAGGTAAGATCAGAAAATATCTTCTCGACTTTGCAGCAAAGCATAATCTCGAATCAAAAGAAGACACAGTCGGTAATATTCTTATTATCAGGACGCCCTCACCGGGATGCGAACTGCGGAAGTGCATTGTTCTGCAGAGTCACATGGACATGGTGGGAGAAAAAAATGCCGATTACCCTCACAATTGGCTCACCGATCCCATCATTCCCTTTATAATTGATGGACATGTTGCTGCCCGAGGGACGACTCTGGGCGCTGACGACGGAATAGGAATTGC
>JAFGXK010000307.1 GCA_016936695.1 Bacteroidales bacterium
ATCCACCCATCCGCCCCCATTTCCGCCGGGCTTGATATTCTCAAAATACCTGAATATCTGGTATCCAAGGTACTCCTGAAGATGCTGCCCAGGAGCATTGGCATTCCTGGTCTCGGTACCCGTATATATCCCGTCAAAGAGAGGTGGTTCAGTCTCGAGATTGAACCCGAGTCCCTGAAAATGCTCATACCAGTTGGGATATTTTACAACCACCTTAACCTTTGGATTGACTGCCTTTGCAGGTCCGATTATAAGGTTTTGCGCAGCCTCTGTCATCTGCTTAAGTCTGAAATCGGTCCAGCTCATTTCACCCTTGTCCCTGATGCACAGTTCGCATTTGCAGTCGGTAAAGAAGAAATCATCGAGAATGATCTCGTCAAAATGCCTTGCGGTGAGCTCAATTATCTCCTTTACTTTCCTCCGGTGTTCCGGATTGGAATAGCAGTAAGTCTCGAACCTGTTCATCTCACTTACAGTAAGCGTGATGCCGCCGGCCGTTTTTACTCCGCGGCTGTTAAAGAACTTCTTAACCTTCTCAAGCGTCTTTTCATCAACAATTACCATGTCACGATGCGTCTCGAGATAGATCTTGTCCACATGAACCTGACTTGAAATCATGTCCCATATTGGTTCAAGCCACTTCAGGTCGTCCATCTGCCTTACCTCATAGGAACGTGCATAAACCGACACCTCAAAATTGTCATATCCTTTTTCAATCTGAGAAAATAATGCGTTGAACCCCATCAAAAAAATCAGCAGCGATACTAAAAAAACTTTCTTCATCCTTTTATTTTTGAAATTTTAAAACTTGAATTATCTATTTATTTGTTTTCGCTATTTAAAGTTTATCTGACTGAATTTCTAACAACAACCGGAGCCCCGTCATAGGTTAAGGTGGAATGAGGCTTTATATCCGGATCAAACTCAATATTGTTAGTTCTTGTCACCCACACAATATTGAAGGTTCTTTTCAAGGCCATGCCGGGATACTGACCTTTGCGCTCACCTATTGTCAGCTCACCCGTATTCTCCTCATAGTTTATGGGGATGGAACTGTATTCCCCCCTCTCATAACCGTAATTGACTCCCTCGTCCTCATACAAGGTGAAAGAGGCATTCCTGCCGGTATAAACAAAGAGGGTGATAGGATCAGCCGGTTTATGGGAAGTGTATTCGATTTCGGGACCGAAAGGCAAGATCGAGCCTTCCCTTATGAAAAGCGGGAGTCTCTCATAGGGAGCAGTCACGTCAAGATATCTTCCGCCAGGAATGAACTGGCCGGTATAGAAATCGTACCATCCGCAAACCGAAGGAAAATATACCTTACGGGTTCTGGCCTTGTATTCATAAACCGGTGCTACCAGTATCGAAGGTCCGAACATATACTGATCGCCGATGCTCCTGACTGCTGGTTCGCTTCCGAAATCCATCACCATGGCCCTCATGATCGTATAATCGTTGAGCCATGTCATTCCGGCAAGTGAATAGATATACGGCATCAGTCTGTACCTCAGCCTGTCGTAATAAACCATGCTCCGGTATGAAGGTGTTCCGGCAGGCGATATGTTGAATATCTCCCTGTACGGATACTGCCCGTGGCTTCTGAAAAGAGGACAGAAGGCACCGAACTGGAACCAGCGCGTATTCAGCTCCCTCCATTCCCTGAGATCTTCCGATCCTTCCGCAGCCCTGGTATACCGGTTCTCAACACAGAATCCGCCGATGTCGAAGGTCCAGTAAGGGATCCCGGAAAGGGCAAAGTTAAGGCCTGCCGGTATCTGGGCCTTCATATCCTCCCATCTGGTTCCGATGTCACCGCTCCATGTAGCTGTGGAATATCTCTGCAACCCGGCAAATCCGCTGCGTGTAAGCAGAAAAACACGCCGGTCGGGGTCAGCTTCCCTCTGTCCTTCATAAATTGCCTGTGCGTTCAACAGGGCGTAGGTGTTGAAATATTTCGTTGATGGTCCGAGCGCCGTGGGAGTCGAAAGCTTCTTCCTGTACTCCACGCTGGCATTGGAAAGAATATCAGGCTCCGAGGCATCCATCCACCAGGCATCAAATCCATGGATATAAAGATGATCCTTCATCTGTTCCCAGAATAGTCTGCGGGCTCCCTCACTGTAGGGATCATAGAATGAACCTATGTATCCCTTCCCTATCCAGTCCCTGACACTGTCCGCTACGGCCTGCCTGTACATCCAGCCCCTGCTGTCGAACTCCTTGTAATGTTCGGTGGTGTGATAGAATTTCGGCCACACCGAGATCATTATCCTGGCATTCATCTGATGGACTGAATCCACCATAACCTTCGGATCGGGAAAGTACTTCGGATCAAACTCATGCGATCCCCATGAATCAACGGGCCAGTACGACCAGTCGAGCACAATATTGTCGATCGGTATATGCCTTTTCCTGTATTCCTTAACAACATTCAGCAGCTCAGTTCCCGACCTGTACCTCTCGCGGCTCTGCCAGTAACCCATCGACCACTTCGGCATGATCTGAGCCTTGCCGGTCAGTTTCCTGTAACCGCTTATTACTTCGTCGAGGTTGCCGCCCCGGATGAAATAGTAGTCAATCTGGTCGCCCATCTCCGAAGTAAGGGAAAGGTCTCCCTGTTCCTGGGCAGTACGCGGACTCAAAGCCTTAAGTCCTATGTATGAAACGCCGCCGTCGGGTTTCCATTCAAGCCTGACAGGATACTTGTGTCCCTGCTCCAGTTTTCTTGAGAACTTGTAGGTATTCGGGTTCCAGGCGGTCCTCCATCTTTCCGGTACAACAAGTTCATCTCCAAAATAAAGCTTCGTGTACCCGGCATAATAAAGCTTAAAATGATAGTTCCCCGTCTCTTTCGGTTCAATCCCTCCCGTCCAGGTTATAACGGAATTATTAAAAGGAAATGCCTCCGGAAAATTCTTTACCGTCCCGAGGTTTTCATAGTCGATCGAGGATTCTGTCCGCCGCACGCTCACCTTCGATGTATCCGCGTCAGCATAATATGATGCAGTCAAACCTCCTGCCTGACCTTCATCATCATACAGGGTGAACAGGTCAAGCTGTGAATAATCGCGGGGATCGCCAAACTTAGTCAGGGAATAATTGTCCCAGAGCAGCCCGTAATTCCTGCTTGAAACAACAAAGGGAACTGACACCTTGGTGTTATACTGGTACAGAACCTCGTTCAGCCCCTTGTAGTTGAACTCATCAGACTGGTGCTGTCCAAGCCCGTAAAAGGCCTCATCGGGGGGAGAACTGAACACCTGGCCCATCGCGTAGCCCCGGGTGCCCTCAACGGTGATACGTTTGAACGATTTGCCGCCTCCCTGCTTTTCTTTCAGAAGAATATTCCCGTTTTCGTCCAGAAAGGTAACCTGTCCGTTAGGGAGAGCCACTTTTGCCGTTACCTTCGGCGCAATTATCACCAGAGTGTCGGGGTCCTCCCTGACCGTAAAAGACGGTGCCGCAACCCTGGGGCCAACCACGCACAGGCTTGAATCGTCAGAAAATTCTTCCTGAGCAGTGGCAGTAACATGGATTATGCTTTCGTCCAGAACCTCTATCCTTAACAGTTCCGGAACATCCGGAATTTCCGATTTTAGTCTCATTATCACCCCGTTATCCGTTTGTTCCCATGTGGTGTCAGAGCATGAAGAGAAAAGAATGACCGCTGCTGAAATTATCAGTAATAGCCTTTTCATGGGTATATGGATAATATTAGACAATCGTGCCGGTGTAAAATACGGACTCTGCCTGGCTGGCCAGGAAAAATCAGTAATAAAAATAGTTGAATATCGGAGAACTAAGAAGAATAACCGGAAGGATTTCCTTAAAATTTAATCTGAGCAAGTCATAAACCTGGAGATATCTTTGTGTCTTTGCGTCTTCGTGGCCAAAAAAAAGTCACAAAGGCGCTAAGGCGCCAAGGATTATAAATATAATTTCATTATGAATAATTCAGGCTAAACTGACAGTTCTGCCTCAATCTCTGTAAGCAGATCATCCCTGCAAATATCGGCTTCTATGAACACCATCGGCGACCCTTTGAACTGCTCGTTGCATATCTCCTTTACCAGGCTGAAATCCTCCTGCCGCTTAATATAAACACGCAGGAGTGAGAAACTGCCGGGCTCATCCTTTCCAGTGAGTGAACTGAATCGCACCCTGTCAGCAACCTTACTGATGTTTTCAATGGTTACCATGGTCTGTTCGGCAACATCGCCCCTGCCTATCGTATCCTGTCCGATTATTGACGCCGTTCCTGAAACGAAAAGAGTGCTGACAGCTTTATTTACTACCAGGAGCCCCCTTTCAAACTGCGGGGGATTCTTTGCAGAGCTCATGCCAAGGGGTTGTCCCTTAAGCACCTCCTGACCGTAATCATATGCATTAACCTGACTGGGATTGCTTACGGGCTTAATCTGAACTCTTTCATCCGATCTGATCGCACAGAAATCGAGAAAGACTCCGCCATATTTCATTCCAACACCGGTTGCTGCCGGGAATCCGTGTATTGTTCTGTATTTATTGTAGTATTCAGTCCTTACTTCATTGAATATCTGGTAATTCTGAAATCCATTATGCATCCCGAGAATATCCCCTATAAAATTCCACTGCCGTACTATATTGTTAAAAGTGAGATTTTCCCTTTCGAGTATCTCTCCCATTATGTCGAAAGCCGCCTCAGAACCTTTCCTGGTATCATCCTTGTACTGATCCCTTCCCAGGCCCGCTGACCAAACTTCCTTGCCGCTGTCTGATTCGATAACGACATAGGGGAATTCACCAAGGAATCTTGTCGTTATTCCCGACCTGCTTCCGGCCGAGAAAAGGGCCTCGACAGCTACACGAAAGGGTTCTTGAGGAGGATGGATTGAAACATTGAATGCAGGGCAGTGATCGCTGAACCCGGCTATGACCGATCCTGAAATGAATTGTTTTTTCTCAGCATAAGCTGAATAATCGGGAACGCTGATAAAAATATTCAGCTTAACCGGCCTTAAGCCTTCCGAAATATCCGCTGAAATTTGCTTCCTGCATTGTTCCCATTCATTCTCAACACTTCCTTTCACTGCAGGAGTGTATATCCTGTATTCCTTCACCATAAAA
>JAFGXK010000038.1 GCA_016936695.1 Bacteroidales bacterium
GCAACCTCCCTGCGTTCCTTACGGTATGGGGTATCTTTTTCCATACTTGGTTTATTGGACCAGGTCAATAATGCCGTTGAGGATATACTGCGGACGGTACGGGAAATTGTCGACTTCTTCCCTCGAAGTAATACCGCTGAGGACTAAAAGTGTATCTATTTCCGATTCAAGTCCGCACCTGACATCAGTATCCATTCTGTCGCCTATGACAATTGCTTCTTCCCTGCTTACCATTAATCGCTTGAGGGCGATTCTCATCATCAGGGGATTGGGTTTGCCGACGAAATAGGCCTTCTTGCCGGTTGCTATTTCTATTGGGGCAATAAGGGCCTTGGTTGACGGGGCTATACCGTTTTCCACGGGTCCGCTGACATCGGGGTTGGCCCCTATGAGCCTTGCTCCCCTGAGAACCAGGTTGACGGCTGTCTGGATGCTTTCAAAGTTATAGTTGTGTGTATCACCAACGATCACGTAGTCGGGATTCACATTATTTATCGTATAACCAAAACTGTACAAAGCATGTATCAGTCCTGCATCACCTATAATGAAAGCGCTGCCGTTGGGTTTCTGGCTTGCAAGGAAACCGGCGGTAGCGAGCGCGCTTGTGTAGAAATGTTCTTCTCCCACATCTATCCCAAGTCTGAGGAGTTTCTCGTGAAGTTCCCTTGGTGACCTTTCGCTGGAATTGGTCAGGAAAAGGAATTTCTTATCCGAAGATTCGAGCCACCTTAGGAATTCAGTAATTCCCGGAAGAAGTTTGTTGCCATGGTAGATTACACCATCCATGTCGATGATAAAACCTGATTTGGCTTTTATCCTTTCGATTACATTTTCCATTGAATAATATATGAAGTGTGATGCAAAGATATAAAAAGCTCTCAGACACCCTCTCTGTTGAGCCGCAAAGTCTTCTGAGGAGAAAGGTCAGATGTGCTTGTATGTCCCTTAAGTGGAATTATTTTCTCATGAATTGCATCCAGAATCCACGAAGGCTGGGGGAAGAAATAATCCTCCATTTCGTGTGCCGGAATGATCCAATTGCGTGAGCCAACTACAACAGGCGGGGCATCGAGGTAATCGAAGGCGAGCTCGGTAATTGTCTGGGCCATCTCCTTGAGGAATGAACCCCTTGATGATGCGTCACTGGCAAGAACTATTTTACCAGTTTTCCTGACCGATTCCAGGACTGGTTCATAATTGAAGGGAACAAGGGTTCTGGCGTCGATAATTTCGGCGCTCATCCCGTAATTCTTTTCAAGAAGATCTGCGGCTTTCAAAGCCTGATAGAGCGTTGCTCCGATCGTGAGTATTGTGATGTCAGTTCCGCTTTTCTTAATATCAGGTTCGCCAAGAGGTATTTCGTAGTATTCCTCCGGTACCCCTCCGGCATGGAACATTTCCCCTATGTCATAAATTCTCTGGCTTTCGAAGAATATCACCGGATCAGTTCCCTGGAGGGCGCTGTTCATAAGTCCTTTGGCATCGTAGGGAGTTGCCGGGAAGATTACCTTCAATCCGGGAATGTGGGCAACCAGTGAGGACCAGTCCTGTGAGTGCTGTGCCCCGTATTTTGAACCAACAGAGACCCTTATAACCACGGGCATCTTAATAATGTTTCCGCTCATTGCCTGCCATTTGGGAAGCTGGTTGAATATTTCATCCCCTGATCTTCCAAGGAAGTCGCAGTACATTATTTCGGCTATCACCCTGCCGCCGCACATGCCGTATCCGATTGCGGTTCCTACAATTGCACCTTCAGAGATAGGTGAATTGAAAAGCCGGTTGTATGGGATTGCTTCGGTAAGACCCCGGTAAACGGCGAAAGCTCCTCCCCAGTCGCGGTTTTCCTCACCCCAGGCAGCAAGGGTGGGGTCCTTGTAGAAACGGTCGATGATTGCCTCGAATAATCCATCACGGAGCTGGTAAATCCTTGCCTTTGAGACAGGTTTTCCTTCCTTGTCGAGGTAGAATCTTTCTTTTCCTTTCAGGGATTTAACCCTTGGATTTTCCTCCAGCGGAATGAGTACTTCCGGTTTTCTGTCCTCCATTCTGTCGGCCGACTGGTTGGAAAACATCATCCTGCCAATTTCGTCGGGATTTGAATCGAGGTTGATCCGTGGGGATATATCGTCATTGATGGCAAGTCTGAGAATATGAGTCATCAGTTCAGTTGCATCCTCCCTTATTTCCTCAAGCTGTAATGGAGTGGCAATCCCTGCATCTGTAAGTTTTTCCCCGTAGGCTATTATTGAGTCTTCTTTCTGCCAGGCCTCTACCTCCTCCTTCGATCTGTACGAAGATGCATCGGAAGGGGAGTGGCCGCTGATTCGGTATGTAAGTGTGTCGAGAAGCACAGGTCCCTTTTTCTGACGCAGGATTTCCATTTTTCTTCTGAATGCATCAATTACAGCCAGCGGGTTATAACCGTCAACTCTTTCGGCGTGCATCATTTCAGGGTTCACCCCGGCTCCGATCCTTGCCAGTATTCCGTATCCCATAGTTTCGCCCATGGTCTGGCCTCCCATGCCGTAAAGGTTGTTCATGAAGTTGAAGATCAGCGGCAGTCCGCCGTTGTAATCACCTTCCCAGAGAGTTCTGTACTGGTCCATTGTTGCAAACGTGATGCCTTCCCAGACAGGTCCGCATCCCATCGATGCATCTCCGATGTTGCAGACCACGATGCCGGACTTACGGTTGATTTTCTTGTAAAGGGCAGCACCCACCGAGATATCTCCGGAACCACCCACTATAGCATTATTTGGATATATGCCGAAAGGTGTGAAAAAAGCGTGCATGGAACCACCCAGTCCCTTGTTGAAACCATAAGCCCGGGCGAAAATTTCTGACAGGGCTCCGTAAAGCAGGAAATGCTTTGCCAGAACCTTAACCGGACCGGTAAAATCTTTTTCAACCGCCTTCAGAGTCCTTCCTCCGAAGTAGTCTTTCATTACCGTGTAAAGCTCATCTTCACCGAGTCCGGCGATTGCTGAAAGACCTTTTGCCAGGATCTCTCCATGGCTCCGGTGGGAGCCGAAAATATAGTCGTCTATTCCAAGGTTGTAAGCCATTCCGACAGCCGCTGCCTCCTGTCCGATTGAAAGATGAGCGGGTCCGGGATGGTTATATGGAATGCCTCTGTATTCATTAGTGGTCTTTATCAGGTTAAGCATAGTCTCAAATTCCCTGATTATTACCATGTCGTGGTAGATCCTCAGAAAATCCTCCGTGCTGAAATTAGCCCTTTCCTCTTCGATGCTTTTACCGTACTGGTTTACCAGGATCTTTCCGAATTCAATGAACCGGGGTCTGCGAACCTCTTCAGGACTGATATACTGACTTTTTGGCATGTTATAATGTTTTGTTGTATTTTGTTGTTTATCCGTTAAAAGCTGAATTGTTCAATCTGTTCTTTTATTTCCCTGAGGAACAAAGTAGCCGGACCGCCGTCGACGGCTCTGTGGTCGTAGGTAAGGGAGAGTCCCATGTATGGAACAAATCCGAAAATATTGTTGCCCAGGTCAGCCGGTCTGTTAATTATAGTACATACTCCAAGAATTGCGCATTGAGGCAGGTTTATGACTGGGGTAAACATTTCAACCCCGTAATTTCCAAGGTTTGAGATGGTGAATGAAGCTGAAGTGCTCTGGATCAGTTCGGGATTGATATTACCCTTTCTGCATGCCTCTGCTGAAGCCCTAAGTGCCTGAGACAGTTCGGGAAGATCCATCAGGTCAGCATTTTTGACAGCAGGAACCATAAGTCCGCGGGGAGTATCGACGGCAATGCCAAGGTGAACCCTTTTGAACAGCCTGATTGATTCACCAAGGAAGTGTGCGTTTACTGCAGGGTGTCGTGCAATAGCCTTTATCACGCAGTATGATACAATGTCGTTAATAGTTATGTCGTGGCGTTCGGTTCCGTTTTTAAGACCTTCCTTGATTTTTCTTCTTGCCTCAAGGACATTTCGAACATCTGCACTCATGTGATGGGTGAGCTGGGCGGAATCGCGAAGGGAGGAGTACATTGCTTTCGCAATCAGTTTTCTGACATTCGACAGAGGCTGTTCAGTAAATTCTTCCTCAGGAATGGTTGCAGCAACTGCAACACTTTCAGGAGCCAGGTCACTAACATTTGTTAAATCACTTACAGGTGTTACTGGATTAACAGCAGTTTCAGCGGATGTAACCGGAGTCTGGCCGGAGAGAGCATTTTGAATGTCACTGCACACGATCCTTCCGTTTGGTCCGGATCCGCTTACAAGGGTGAAGTCGATGTTCATCTTTTCGGCATAGCGCCTGGCCCTGGGGGAAATTCTTATCTTCTGGTCGCGAGTTGCAGCCGGTTCAGCCTTTGATGGTACCGGTTCAGCATCAGCGGCACTGGCAGTACGTATTTCCTCATCCGGGCCGGAGACAAACTTGTCTTTTTCAGGAGGGGCCTGCTCCCCTGATAATTCAACTGATTCTCCGGGTTCGCCGATGAAAGCCACGTTGGCCAGTACCGGGACTTCGGCCCCGTCGTCGTAAAGTATCTCAAGGAGAGTGCCGTCGGC
>JAFGXK010000308.1 GCA_016936695.1 Bacteroidales bacterium
AAAAACCGGTGGCAGAAGGCGGAAAGGTCACAATCAGGGGATACGACCCATTTTCGGAAGATAATACCTGGAGCGCAAAGGATAGCCAGGGAAATGAATATACAGGAGCCGAAGTGACTTCGGAAGGCTTCCACATCTACGGCCTTGATCCCTATGAATATTACTCTGCAGGATATGCATGCTATCTTTCAAATCCCGAAAGCCAGCAGGATACGTGGGATATATGGGATAACAATATGCCCATAACAAATGTGGAGAACGGTCACATAATCGGATACAAGTACTTTGGATTCGGAGGTCTTGATAAAGGCACAAAAGGTCTGAAAGCCTTCAAGGGCACCAGCCGCGTTAACAAAACATCATTTAATCTGTTTCTTACGCCAAAGACAAAAAACGCATTTAAGATCAATGTCTGGTTAGACGGGCCTTGGGATAACAGTTCCTGGAAAGGCAAAAATATCGGTGAAATAATTGTACCCGCAAATTCTGCACAGGAAATAACAAAATTCACGACAGACGTTTCAGCGTTTGTTGATAAGCTCGACAAGAAACATGCTATTTTCCTTGTTGCCGAAGGTCCTGATCAGGGCGCTCTTTTCGATCTCACAGGACTTGGATTCAGCTCGAAGAAAAATATAATCGTCCGTCCGGTTACCCCGGTGGTAAGCATCAGGGTCGACAGCGCTGAAATTGATCTGCCGGCCACTCCGGTCAGGTCAACAAATGCCAACGGGATTACCGGTTATGATCTTTACGAAGCTGCTTATAAAATTCCAGCAGGCACAGCCACAATCCCTTCCGTATCCGCATCGGCGGGCGATCCGGATGTAAAAGTGACTGTAGCCCAGGCGGAATCGATAACCGGAACGGCTGTTGTGCGTTTTGATTACAGAGGTATAATTAAAACATACAGAGTAGTGTTTGAACCTACCCTGGCGGGCGGTTCTGACCGGCAGTACAATGCTCCTGCCGGGCTCACCACTGAGCAGGATCACCGGAATATGATGGATCAGCTTGGGATTAAGAGTCTACGTCCGGGACCAAGTGGCAATGAGTCAGCTCCCAACCATGCCAATTATGATGAGTCACTCGCAACGCCATATCCTGATCTGCCTGATTTACTAACACTGAAAAACGGGAAGAAGGTTACGACACCTGAAATCTGGTGGAATCAAAGGCGTCCTGAGATCAGGGCAGATCTGGAGAGAGAAGTTTATGGTCGCCTGCCGGATAAAATCCCCGCTGTCAAATGGACTGTGGATATTTCTGAGAGAGAGATTGTCGGATTTATACCGGTTATTGCGAAAAAGCTCACAGGGTATGTCGATAATTCGGAATACCCTCTTATAGATGTAAATATATCGATGGTTCTGGTTACTCCGGCAAATGCCACAGGACCGGTACCAGTGCTGATGATGTTCGGGAGGGCAAGTCTGCCTGCTCCCGCACAACCTGATCCTGATGAATTGGAAGTGATAAACCAGGCGTTCAGGAAGCTGCTTTCTGAAAGAGATCCCCGGGTAAAAGCAATATTCGAAAGATATCCGGCATATAATCCCATTACACGGGAAACTGCTGCTTTTCCTTTTGGTGGGATGGGAAGCCAGGCTAATGCCGATCCTCCGTCAACACAGCAGCTTCTTATGGCAGGCTGGGGCTATGCAATGATAGACCCTTCAAGTATACAGGCAGACAATGGGGCCGGATTAACCAAAGGCATTATCGGGCTCGTAAATAAGGGTCAGCCCCGTAAACCCGACGATTGGGGTTCACTCAGGGCCTGGGCCTGGGGGGCAGCCCGCGGACTCGATTACCTCGAAACTGATCCTGCTGTTGATGCAAAACATGTCGGTATCGAGGGTGTCTCACGATACGGTAAAGCTGCTCTTGTTACGCTTGCTTTTGAAGATCGGTTTGCCCTGGGATTGATTGGATCGTCGGGTAAAGGCGGAGCTACTCTTCACAGGCGCAATTTTGGCGAAGCTGTCGAGAACCTTACCGGAAGCGGTGAATACCACTGGATGGCCGGTAATTATATGAAATATGGCGCTGCCGAATCGGGTTCAGGAGCTGGAAACGCGTACCAGCTGAGTGTGGACTCTCACAGTCTTATAGCCATGTGTGCGCCGAGGTTCACATTCATCAGCTATGGCATTCCTGAAAAAGGAGATGCGAAATGGCTCGATCAGAAGGGAAGCTTTATGGCAACTGTGGCTGCCGGAGCAGTATTTAAATTACTTGGAGCAAAAGATATCGGTGTGTCAAATGATTACAAAAAAGAAGTAATGCCTCCTTACAATACAGGTCTGCTGGATGGAGAGCTTGCCTGGCGACAGCACGACGGAGGACATACGGATGCACCGAATATGAAATACTTCATCGAATGGGCCAATAAAAAGATCAATTATAATCCGGGAACAGAGGGGAGAAGATAGAAACGTAAGTAAGTGATTTAACATGAACCAGTTATCATTAATTATTTCGGTTTTCTTGCTGATCTGCAGCAATCAGCAGAAGGAAGATGCCGGCGCTGTCAAAAAAGAACTTCTCGGACCTCATGACGGTTCGGAAGTATATCTTTTCACACTTACGAACAAAGCAGGCAATGTTTTAAGGTTGACGAACCATGGCGCAAGGATCGTAGGAGTTGAAGTTCCTGATAAAAACGGGAAAATGGATAATGTTGTACTTGGGTCGAATGTTCTTGAATCGATATTAAGAGATTCTTTTGGCGGAGCAACAGTAGGAAGATTCGCTAACAGGATCGCTAACGGAAAATTCAGCCTTGACGGTGTGGAGTATACTCTGCCCGTAAACAACAAACCCAATACCCTTCACGGAGGAGCTCGCGGCTGGTACACGAAGGTCTGGAACGTCGAACTGATAAATAGTAAGGATAAACCTGCCATAAGGTTCTCTTACGTAAGCCCGGATATGGAAGAAGGATTCCCGGGAACCATCAATATGGAAGTAGTCTTCACCTGGACGAACAAGAATGAGGTCATTATCGATTACACTGCATCAACAGATAAGAAAAGTGTTATTAATGTAACCAATCATGCATATTTCAATCTGCATGGTGCAGGTAACGGAAATGTTTTTGATCATGAAATGCTCCTCAGAGCATCTGCATTTACTCCTTTTAATTCAACAATGATCCCGACAGGAGAGATACGTCCTGTCAGAGGTACCCCCTTTGACTTTACCTCAGCTCAGACTTTCGGGGCCAGAATAGGAGACACCTACGAGGGTTCAGTTTTTTCAGGATATGATCATAATTACGTCCTTGACAATAAAGAAAAAGTTGATGCCGTGGTTTATGATCCTGTCAGTGGCCGGGTGCTGGAAATGATGACCGATCAACCGGCAATGCAGCTCTATACCGGCAACGGACTTGTGTACAAAAAACAGACTGAGACAGGAGGAAGACAGGTCAGATTCAGGTCAGGTTTTTGTCTTGAGAGCCAGCATTATCCTGATAGCCCCAATCAGTCCGGATTTCCTTCCACAGTTATTAACCCCGGGGAAAAGTTCAAATCACGAACCATTTACAGGTTCTCTGTAAAGAAATGAAAATGCGGGGCTGAATCCGCTTGCTGAAATATTCCGGAAGGCTATTTAACCTAAATTGAATTTTACATTTTTTCTAAAACCAAGAAATTGTCCTCTGATTTTTGGTAAGTTTATAATTGTCGTTAATAACAAAAATTAGCAGTAAAATGAAAAGTAAAAAGAATTCTGGTTCTGGTAAACGATTTATTAATATTTCGTTACCTGTTTTATTTGCATTTGTATCATTAAGTCTTCTTTCCGGAAGTTTATTTGCCCAGTCTGATTTTTCGGGTTCGTGGGCACTCAATGAATCGAAAAGTACTTTTGGTGACGGGCCAAGGATGTCCGCAACATCAATGACCGTTAACCAGCAGGAAGGTTTGATTTCACTTGACCTTGTTCAACCTTCCTGGGAGGGGGGAGAAATGAAGAGAAGCGAAAAATATACTCTTGACGGCAAGGAATCAGTCAATGAGGGTATGATGGGTTCTTCCGTCAAGACTATCACATCCTGGTCGGAAGACAAGAAGGAACTTTGCTTTGCTAAAACCATTCAATTCGACATGAATGGTGAAATAATGGAGATGAAACTCAATGATGCCTGGACTCTTTCAGGTGACGGTAACACTCTCACAGTGAAGTCATCAATGAAAAGCGAGATGGGGGAGATGAATCTGGCATTGGTTTACGACAAGAAATAGAGCACAAGAGAAAGAGGCTGTCAGATTCAGTAGCCAATATATCATTTTGGTATGGGACTGCCTCAGGTATTATTCTTTATGTTCCATCGGCAGGAAATTATGAAAAGACTATCCTTGTTTATTATTATTGCCGTGCTTCTGGCAGAAGCAGCAGCATCCGGTCAGGATGCTGCTGTCAATAGTAAGGTTATTACTAAGACCGATCTTGAAAAGGCAGGTACATCAATCCCGGTTTCAGCTATCGGAGAACCTGTCAGTTCGGTTAAACTCTATGTTCCGCGATGGGTTGAAGCGACTGATGCCTCTCCTGCATATGGTATCGTCGAGGGTTCGATTTTCCCTGTTGATCCAGATGGCTGGCCCATTAATTTTCGCGTTCTGCTTCCGGCAAGCTGGTCATTTCGGGCAATGCAGGCAGGCGGCGGTGGGATGAACGGATTCATCACAGTCAGGGAAGGCAGAAATCCGCTGATAAATAAGGGTTTTGCATTGTATGGCAGTGACTCGGGCCACCAGGGAGGAATGGGGGGAGGAGGCACAGTTCTGGCTTCCGGTCCTTCAGGAGCTAAACCTGATGAATGGAGCCTCAATGAAGAAGCTATCCGCAACCTTGGCTATATGCAGATGAAGAAGACCCACGATGCAGTAATGGTTATAATTGAAAGGATATATAATGAACAGCCCCGCTTCAACTATTATGTCGGCGGCTCACAGGGCGGACGCGAAGGCCTTATGGTTGCACAAAGATATCCTGCTGATTATGACGGTATTATATCTGACGTTCCGATTGTCAGCCTTTCAACACTTATGCTTGTTCCTGAACTGATCAGGATACAGGAAAAGCCACTGGCAAGCTGGGTGACACCTGACAAGGCTAATGCTATCAGGGCCGAGTTCCTGAGACAATGTGACAAACTTGACGGATTATCTGACGGTATCATTAATAACTATATGGCCTCACGTGCCATATTTGATGTAACTGATGGTTCAGGTCCTGCTGATCCGTGGGCAGTTCTGCGTGAGCCGGAAGAAAAAGATCAGAAGCCGGAAGCTTCTTCTGCACCTGACAGGCTCACAGATGGACAGATTAAGACACTTGAATTTGTGTATAGCAGGCTCAGGTTCAAGTCACCCCTTGCAAACGGTGTCAGATCATTCGGTATGTGGCTCCCGACTATCGATCCCGAATCTTTTGGGACTATAACCCCTACCCGGTACAAGGGACAGGAAGGCGCGCCTGATAATGCTCAGGTACATTCATCACTCGGAGTTCTTGGAGTGACCGGGTTTCTGATGCAGGATCTCTCAGCCAATCCACTGGACTATACCGAAGACAAAGCCATGCTTAGACGCCGGAAACAGATATCCGAATGGCTCGATGCGACAGATCCGGACCTGAATGCATTTTACAAACATGGCGGCAAGATTATTATTACGGTCGGGACTCAGGATTTCATTGCCTCTTCGGGTGCACAGCTTGATTACTATCAGTCCTTGCTCAATAAAATGGGACAGAAAAAACTGGATAAGTTTGCACGGTTGTACGTGGTTCCCCAGGGAGGCCATGGATTATCCGGCAGAAGCTACAAGATGAACGGCGACGGAAAATCAGTTACGGTAAGAAACATACCGGCACCAAACTCCAGCGACAAAATGGATTTGATAATATCATGGGTTGAAGAAGGAATCGCGCCTGCCAAAACACTTGTTATAGACACCGATGGACGTATTGGGATTAAGCCGGAAGGTAAAGGATATCTTCTCTGCTCATATCCTGACTACCCAAAGTATACAGGAGGAGAGCAGGATC
>JAFGXK010000309.1 GCA_016936695.1 Bacteroidales bacterium
ATACGGGCGGCAGCTTGCACCACCGCCCGTGTTCGACTGGTCTGACCTTATCTTCCTTCTGCCTAACTAACCTGATTTTCCTGATCATCCTTTTTAACCCTTAACAGGTATCGGACGAATTTGTGAACCATGAAATAAAAGATAGAACAAAAACCAATCTATTTTAACTCACATCAACCTGTGCGAATAACACCAATATTTTTAACTTTAGACAGGTTTTTAAACATGTTTATTCCCTGAACGGTCAGTTTTAATTTTTTTTAACAACTCATAATGAGACAACTACTTGGGAAAGGAGCATTTCTTTGTTTCGCTGCCATGATCCTTCTCATTTCTTGCAACGGGAGAAATGAAGGATGGGTAAGGATAAACCAGCTGGGGTACAGGCCTGACGACGTTAAGGTTGCAGTGTTTATGGGATTGGGTGGAACCGACCCGAAATCATTCAGGATAATTGATGCATCCACAGGTAAGGTAATTGTGGAGAAAGATGATGCTGTGAAAACAGAACCTATGGAACCTTTCATGAGTTGTTACAGGATCAGTTTCACGGAAGTTAACACAGAAGGGCTTTACCGGATAGAAGCAGGAAAGGCAGTCTCGCCCGATTTCAGGATCGCGGATGATGTTTATGCCGGCACGGCCGATTTCCTTCTCACCTATATGCGTCAGCAGAGATGCGGATTCAATCCGTGGCTGAATGACTCATGCCATGTTCATGACGGCTATGTCATTTATGGCGGCAAAGATGATTCGATGCACATCGACGTGACCGGAGGCTGGCACGATGCCGCCGATTACCTTCAGTATGTCGCAACCTCGGCTAATGCCACCTATCAGATGCTTTATTCCTTTTCGGCCAATCCTTCATCATTCCGGGATAAGCATCTTGCAAACGGACTGGAGGGAAAGGACGGTATTCCCGATGTGCTTAACGAGAGCAGATGGGGACTGGACTGGCTTATAAAGATGAATCCGGTCCCTGATGTGATGTACAATCAGATTGCCGACGACCGCGATCACATAGGATTCAGGTTTCCCAACGCTGATACCGCCAACTACGGAAAAGGAAGGGAACGGCCCGTTTACAGATGTACCGGAAAGGAACAGGGCTTGTTCAAATATAAGAACAGGGCAACGGGTATTGCCTCAACTGCAGGAAAATTCGCTTCTGCATTCGCCAGGGGATCATCCGTTTACAGGTCAATCGATCCCGGATTTTCACAGCTTCTCGGGTCAAAGGCCTTAGCTGCATTTGAATACGGACTGCGCAATCCCGGGGCATGTCAGACTGCTCCGGGCACAGCACCCTATTTTTACGAGGAAGACAACTGGGTTGATGATATGGAGCTGGCCGCCATTGAACTGTACAGGCTGACAAATGACAGCAGATATCTTGACCATGCTGTTGATTTCGGAAGGCAGGAGAAGATAACTCCATGGATAGGTGCTGATACAGCCAGACATTACCAGTGGTATCCGTTCATGAACATGGGGCATCCCGTTCTGGCATCAGAAACTGTTAGTCCGGGCCATAGGGAAGAATTCCTTGGATTCATCAAGGAAGGATTGCAGCTGCTTGAGGAAAGAGGAAGAAAGAATCCCTTTTTTATAGGCGTGCCTTTCATCTGGTGCTCAAATAACCTTGTTACAGCAACACTCACACAGGTCCATCTCTATCATAAGATCAGCGGCGACGATTCCTTCAGGGAACTTGAAGCGGCTCACCGCGACTGGCTCTTCGGATGCAATCCATGGGGAACCAGTATGATAGTCGGTCTGCCTGAAGGCGGCGATTACCCGGTGAACACTCACTCCTCTTATGTGGTAAATGGAGAACAGGTTCCTGGAGGGCTGGTTGACGGTCCGGTTTATTCGACAATTTTCAATAACCTAAAGTTTATCTACCTGTCGGAAGAAGATGAGTATGCCCGTTTCCAGACCGATCTTGCGGTGTATCACGACGATTATGCCGACTATTCGACCAATGAGTGCACCATGGACGGAACTGCCTGTCTGGTTTATTACCTGTCGGCGCTCCAGAACACAAATTCAGAGGTGAAATGACGGAATTGATATCATCCGTCGGTAGTAGTGACAGGGGGTTCAAATACAAGGTCATCTTCTCCCGCCGCCGATCCATAAGCATTACTGTAAGTCCTGACAAAGGAGTGATTGTGAAAGCTCCGTACAGAACCCCGTTGAAGATCATCGACGGATTTATTGAAGAGAAGTCGGAATGGATCAGGAAAGCGCTGGTCAAATTCAGTGCCCTGACAAGAATTGACAGGCCGGAGGGCTATTCAGACGGTGACTCCATCCTTATGTATGGAAAAGAATATAAGCTGAGTCTTAAGCCTGATTCAAAATATTCGGTCCGGCCCGGTAACGACAGCACAATTGAAGCCACCTGGTTCAGGGATAATGATCCGCTTATTATAAGAGGCATGCTTGAGACCTGGTTCAGTCATGTCGCAAAGAATAAGCTTCCGGCAGAATTCACGGAAGTTCTGTTGAGACACAAAGAGTTCGGGTTCAGACCGACAGGACTAACGGTGAGGAAAATGAAATCGCGGTGGGGAAGCTGTTCCTCAAAAGGCAGGATAGCACTCAGCTACGATCTGATAAGGCTCAGCAAAGAGTGCAGGGAATATGTCATGATACATGAGCTGTGTCACCTGAAGCACCATAATCACGGGGCAGGGTTTTATAATCTTCTCACGGAGGTTCTTCCCGGCTGGAAACAGACGAGGGCGGAGATAAAAAGATACTTAAGGTAGCACTAGCCCCCAACTCTACTATTATTTGATATTTGGAGAGTGATGGTTAGGGTCAACCAGTTCCCGGTATTTATGAAAGATAATCTTGAAATCCTCCCAGGTATCCCTTTTGAGCGAGGGATCGCGCAGGAGGGCTGCAGGATGGTAAACCGGAATGGCAAGACGATCGCTGATGCTGATCCACTTACCATGGTCTTTTGTAATCCTGTAATCTGATCCTGCCATATATTTCAATGCTGTGGCGCCAAGCAATATCATGATTTTCGGGTTTATCATCTCAATCTGCATCAGCAGCCACGGCATGCAGAGTGATGCTTCATCAGTTGAAGGCAAACGGTTCCCCGGAGGCCTGCATTTTACAATGTTACTAATAAAGACATGTTCATTGCGGGTAAAGCCGCAGGCAGCCAGAATCTTGTCAAGCAGTTGACCTGAAAGTCCTACAAAAGGTCTTCCCTGGATATCCTCATCTCTTCCGGGGGCTTCCCCTATAAGCATTATTCCGGCATTGGGATTGCCTTCTCCGAATATAACATGATTACGTGTTCTGGCCAGTCCACATAAGGTGCAATTTAAAATCGCGGGTCTGAGTGATTCAAGGTTTTGTGGTTGACTACTCTCCATTATGAATTGTCAGGATTACAATTGTCAGGAAAAATATCTTCAGCCCTATGGCAAAAGTTGTCAGTTGTCATACAAAAATAGCTTTATAGTGGACATATGTTCATTTATTTTATTTAAATTTACATGCATGAACAGTTCTCAGCTTCGTATAAAGCTGCAAAGGACATAAAATTTAACAATGAGGTTATGAAGGCACGACTTTTTATTACATTTTTGATCCTGGCAGGCGACTCAATGCTTTCAAGTGCCCAGGAGAAGGACGTAATGCAGGCTCAGCAGACAGTTCCGGGCGGCCGGGGTGTTTACGTTGATGCAAACAATAACGGCATTTGTGATACTTATGAGAATCCGGCTGACTATTACAGATATGGAATAGGACGGGGCATCGCACCGGGAACAGGATACGGTAGAGGCAGGGCAGCCGGACAAGGTCGTGGTACAGGACAGGGCAGAGATTTAGCTCGTGCCTTGCCC
This sequence comes from Bacteroidales bacterium, assembly GCA_016936695.1. Lineage (GTDB taxonomy): Bacteria > Bacteroidota > Bacteroidia > Bacteroidales > VadinHA17 > LD21. The sequence continues at coordinate 3,879 of JAFGXK010000309.1, forward strand.
CCTTCACAGGGCCGTGGTCTGGGACCTGCCAAAGGCTGGGGCCGCGGACTTGGCCCGGGTCAGGGACAGGGCCTTGCCCCTGGAGGCAGATATTACAATGATGCCGATAAAAATGGGGTGTGTGACACTTTCCAACAATCCTTAAAAAAATAGCCGGTACGAAAGGGCATAATCATTAGCAAGAATCCAATATTAAAGAACCCGGACATTTCCGGGTTTTTTGATTCCCTTATCAGGCCGGAGAAATGTCATCAGGTTATTATCAGTTTAAAATATTAATGATTTAAACTCAGGATTAAGAAAGCAAAGTTATTTGACGGCGGTTCAGGAAAAATCACCTGCATCATCTAAAAAGTACAAAAAAACTTGTATTATGAACATATGTTCACTTTATTTGCATAAACATTGCTCTTAAACGATTATTGACAGATCTTATAAAGATTTCCCAACTAACGGTTCTGAATAATGGTAGTACCTATCATTCTGTATGGTTCCCCTGTTCTCAGGAAATATTCTGCAGAAGTAACTGAAGAAGATGATATTCAGAAATATGCCGATGATCTTTTTAATACAATCAGGAAAGCTGAAGGCATAGGCCTGGCAGCACCACAAATCAATTTGCTGAAAAGGGTCTTCGTAATTGACACCACTCCGCTTGAAGATGATGATCTGACAACTGAGAAGTTTTCAGGAATTTTCATAAACCCTGAAATAATTTATAAAAACAGCAAAGACATTATTTACCGCGAAGGCTGCCTGAGTATCCCCGGAATTTTTGAAGAAGTTTACAGACCAGATAAAATAGTAGTAAGATATCAGGACCTGCAGTTAAAATTTCACGAAGAAGAACTTGAAGGAATAACGGCAAGGATCTTTCAGCATGAATATGATCACCTTGAGGGGATATTATTCATTGACAAGATTAATATTCTGAGAAAAAAAATATTGTCGGGCAAATTAAACAGAATCAAGAAATTATCAAAAACTTAATATTGGTTAGGATGCCAGGGTTATATAAACAACTGGAAAAAGATGTCAGGTATCAGGAAGGCATGAAAGCCTGCATGAATTGCGGAGTATGCACGGCAATTTGTCCAGCTGCCGAAGTCAGTGATTATGATCCGCGTATGGTTATGAATATTGTGCAGGAAAGAGATGAGCAAGAGCTTGAAAAATTGCTTAAAAGCGATACAATATGGCGATGCGGAGAGTGTCTTTCATGCAAAACAAGATGTCCCCGCGGGAATGTACCATGCTATGTAATCCAGGCGCTTAGAGCTCTTTCGATTGAAACAGGATTTTTTATTGAAAGTGAACAGGGCAGAAAGCAGCTTGCTATAAAAAGAACTGTAGGAGATCATATTCTCAAGTATGGGTATTGCATTTATATAGATGAGGTTGACCTTGAGACCTACCCTGAACAAGGCCCTGTCTGGGACTGGTTGAGAAAGAACAGGAATTCCATGATGAAACGGCTGGGGACAAGTTACAGCGAGGACAGATCCGGTACTCTCCGCAACACCACGCAGGAGTCCCTTAGTGATCTTCAGAAGATCTTTGATGAAACCGGCGGGACCAGCAGATTTGAAAAAATTGAGAAATATTCATCCGAGAAAGCAAAAGAACTCGGGAAGGAATTCAGCAGCGGAAAGGACGAATATTGGAAATTTGTCTATAATAAACAGGAAAATGGCAATAACCCATAAAAGATCAGTATCAGGTGAAACTAAAAAGAAATGAGAACTGGACGGCATATCAGAAAGATATAGCTGATGACAAATATTATTTTGCACGAAGCTGTATCAGGCAAAATATTTTCCCTGCCGCAGAAAATCTATATTTGAACATTCTCCGTGATGTCGTAGGCAAGGACATATATGATGATGCACGCCAGACTACCTGCACGGGTATAGCCTACCATTCCGGTCTGATACCCATGGAAACAATCATGACGGTTGTTGCCCGTCAGTTTGCGCTGATGAACCAGGCAGGCTATGAGAATTTCGTTGTCTCATGTGTCACTTCGTTTGGTATTTACATTGAAATGCTCGAGACCTGGAAACACTTTCCTGAAACAGAAGAAAAGACCAGGAAAGCGTTAAAAAGAGCAACGGGGATGACATTCACAATACCGAAAAATCTTGTGCACGCAAGTGATGTCATCTATAAATTCCGTAAAGAGATAGCTGCACAATCCAAATACCGCCTTATCAACAAAAACACCGGAGAGCCGCTTAAGGTTGTGGATCATGTAGGATGTCATTATGCAAAGATCTTCCCTTCACATGGAATTGGCGGAGCCGAATATCCTTATGTACTTGCGGGAATGATTGATGAATGGGGAGGAGAACAGGTAGATTACCCGGAACGCCGTCATTGCTGCGGATTTGGCTTTCGTCAGTACCTGCTCAAATCTAACCGCGGCTATTCTGTTTCAAATTCGAAAAAGAAGTTTGATTCCATGCTTCCCTACAAGCCTGATCTAATAATTGCAAATTGTCCTGGCTGTACCTTCTTTCTCGACAGATGGCAATACGTAATCGCCGAGCAGGCAGGTATAACCTATGGTGAAAATGGATATGGAATACCAGTGCTGACCTATGAAGAAATCGCCGGCCTGCTGCTTGGGCGCGACCCATGGGATATAGGACTTCAGAGTCATCAGGTTTCTGTTGAGCCCTTACTCGATAAACTTGGAATAAGCTACAATCCGGAATTGAAATACAAAGGTCAGGACGGTGAAGATATAGGCTCTCCTGAACATCCGGAAGTGTTAAAATGCTACTAGTTTACAAGTTGCAGCAAAACCGAATTAAGATTTAAACTACTTTTAAGGATCAAACTTAAACCAGATGGAAAAAACAAAGATAGGCATAGTTATTTGCGACAGGTACAACACCTGTGCCGGAGGTAAATGCTTCAGGTCAGCTGCCAGCAGGGAGGGAGCATTTTCAATTTACAAAGATCAGGAGATAGAAATTGCAGCTTACACTACCTGCGGCGGATGTCCGGGAGGGAATATCGAATATGCACCGGAAGAAATGAAAAAAAACGGAGTAACCAATATTCATTTCGCAACCGGATTCCTGGTTGGCTACCCTCCATGCCCTTACATAGAGTATTTTAAAAAATTCATTGAAGAAAAATATGGTATGAAAGTAATCTTCGGTACGCACCCCATACCTCAGAAATATTTTACGACTCATACAAATCTTAACACCTGGAATAACGAATTCCTCAAGGAATCAATTAAGCTCACGCTCGAGGACGAAGCTACACGGATCAGTTATGACTGAACCTTAGGGTTAAGATCGGAAACCCGGTATAATTTGATCACCGGACAGGTCAAAAGGATCTGGATCAAATCGTAAATTCCTGTTTTGGCGAAGGTATATTGATATCATTAAAACCTGCCTCCTTAAGTCTCGCGGAATAATTGACCTGAGTCTCATAATCCCCGTGTACAAGAAAAGTCTTACGGATCTCGTTTTTATTCTGGCAATTCAGAAAATCGATCATTTCTTTGTAATCTCCATGTCCGCTGAATGAATCGATTTCTATTACCTCGGCATTAACCTTGTGGACGGTGCCGAAAATTGATACCTCCTTGTCGCCCCTTGCTATTCTTGCTCCAAGTGTGACCGGCGAGCAATAACCCACAACTAGAATGGTAGTACGCGGATCAGAGATGTTATTTGCCAGGTGATGTTTAATCCGCCCGGCTTCCATCATGCCCGAAGCAGAAATAATTATGCAGGGTTTGTCGTATTCATTCAGTTTTTTCGAATCCTGCTGGCGGGATATATAGGTCAGGCTGTTAAAGCCAAAGGGATCAGAATCTGTTTCCATGACGTTCAGTACTTCTTTATTGAAGCATTCCGGATGCATTCTGAATATGGTTGTGGCGTTGACCGAAAGAGGGCTGTCGACAAAGATCTCGACCCGGGGAAGCTTGCCCTCATTGAAGAATTTATTGAGTGAATATACTACTTCCTGGGTTCGTCCCACACTGAATGAAGGGATAAGCAATTTGCCTTCCTTTTCAACACAGGTGTGGTTGACCACATCGAGCAGTAACTGATCGGCTCTTAACTGATCTTCGTGCAACCGGTCGCCGTAAGTCGATTCAGTTATCAGGATATCGGCCTGGGGGAATGGTTTGGGAGGAGCAAGAATTCTGTTCGAAGGTCTGCCGATATCACCGGTATAGGCTATCCGGGTAGTCTGGCCGTTCTCAGTTATGTACAGGTTTGCAACTCCGCTTCCGAGCATGTGCCCTGTATTAGTAAATTTCACCTTGATATTGCTGTCGATGGTGAATTTCATATCTTTTGGTATGCCGATAAAGAGTTTCATGCATTCTTTGGCATCCTCCTGGGTAAATAAAGGGGTGACCATAGGCAAACCTTTTTTTACTCTGCGCTTATTAAAGGTTTTTGTATCATTTTCCTGGATGTAGGCGGTATCAGCCAGCATTATCGAGCAGAGATCGCGGGTGGCACTGGTACATACAATGGATCCCCTGAATCCCAGCTTATAAACATATGGGATAAGACCTGAATGATCGATATGTGCATGAGTAAGAATTATATGATCGACGAGGTAAGGATCGAATCCCAGATCGCGGTTCATGGCATCTGTCTCGAGCCCTTTTCCCTGGAACATGCCGCAATCGAGAAGGATTCTTTTCCCCATTCCTGTGGTCAGCAGAATCTTGCTTCCGGTAACTTCTCTTGCGGCTCCGCAAAACTTTAACTTCATAATTTTTCTTTAAGAATTACATTGATTCGTTGAATTGGTAAATATAGCGATTTAAACTCAGGGGTCACCGGAAAAACAGCGACAGTATCAGTGTGAAAACGAGCCCGCACACGGCTATGATCGTTTCCATAACGGTCCATGTCTTAAGCGTTTGCTTCTCATTCATCCCGAGATATTTGCCCACAATCCAGAATCCGCTGTCATTTACGTGCGACAGGATTGTTGCACCTGCGGCAATAGCGATAACTATCAGTGCAATGTTTGGCTGGCTGAGGTTGAATGTTGACAGAAGCGGTGAGATTATACCGGCTGCGGTTATCATTGCCACTGTTGCCGAACCCTGGGTTATCCTTACAAGAGAGGACAGGACCCAGGCAAGAACGATGATGGGTATCGACGAATCAGCAAGCGATTCCGCAAGCATTTTTCCGATTCCGCTGTCCACAAGGATTTGCTTCAGCACCCCTCCTGCTCCTGTTACCAGTATGATGATACCTGCCGGTCCCAGGGCTTTTGTGCTGAGGTCGAGGATAGTCTTGCGCGGCATATTCTGCTTTATGCACAGCATAATTGACAGCAGGGTTGCAATTATAAGTGCCGTGAAAGGATGGCCGATAAAGATCAGCACCCTTGTGAAAAGAGTATTTGAAAGAGCACCTTTGTCAACACCCAGTTTGATAAAAGTACCCATTAATATGAGAGTAAGAGGTATCATTACAAGACCTGCGATAGTCCCGAATGAGGGCAGGTTTTTCTGATCCGTATCATCAGATTTCCCCATATCCTGAAAGATCTCAGGGACAGGAACATAAATACGCTTTGCTATAAATCTTCCGAAAAGTGGTCCGGCTATCGCCGCGGTGGGAATACCCACAAGAAGGCCCATCATTACAACCCATCCGAGATCGACTTCCAGCATATCGCTCACAGCCGTGGGTCCGGGAGTGGGAGGCACCATGGTATGAGTCACTGCAAGACCTGCAAGAAGAGGGATCGCATAATAGAGGACTGAGCGTTTGGTATCCCTGGAAAGGGCATAAACGATCGGTATAAGAATGATAAACCCGACATCGAGGAAGACCGGTATACCAACAATAAAACCTGAAAGCAGAAGGGCCCAGGAGGCGTTGTTATTACCGAACTTTTTAAGAAGATAGTTTGCCAGGGATCGTGCACCTCCGGAACTTTCGAGCATCTGACCGAAAATAGCCCCGAGACCGACAACCGTTGCGACAAAGCCAAGGGTGCTTCCCATCCCGTCCTGGATGCTCTGGGATATCTTATCGAGGGGCATACCGGCCATTATTCCGACAACCATCGAGGTTATAAGAAGGGAAACAAAGGCACTCAGCCGGAATTTAAGTACCATTAACAGGAGAAGTGTTACTCCGGTTACGACTATCAGGATAATGTATAAAGGAGACATAGAAGAGGGTTGAGGTATGAGGTTTGAGGTTTGCTGGTTGCTGGTTGCTGGTTACTGGTTGCTGCGGTACGCGGTACGCGGTTCGGACCGATTACCGCCCACTGCTGCCGTATTCAGGTTTAAAAGGGAACTTCACCGGCGCATTATCACTGGTTGAACGGTATATTGCTGAAAAAAGTTCTACGGTTTTCCTGCCTGCCTCTCCAGTAACCATGGGGTCGGTATCATTTTCAATTGCTGTCAGGAAATCCTCTATCTGGCACTGCATGTAATAAACAGTCGGATCGTATCTGTTGAATATCTCGGTATCCTCCTTTACCCAGCCTGCAAGCATCTTTTCCTCGCCCGGAACAGTCCACAGGTCGTTGACCGGAGGTTCGGCAACTCCCGATCTGCCTGCAATGAACATTGCGCCTCCGTCGGTCTGGACTCCGACCGAAGCTCCGTTTTCACCATGAACATGCACTTTTCCGAATATTCCCGGTTTCTGAGAGTTGCTCACCAGGATATTTCCAATAGCCCCGCTCTTAAACTTGACAATGGCAAGTGCTGTATCGTCGACCTCTATATAAGGATGGTTAAGATTACGCCAGAGACCGTAGACCTCATCGATATCTCCCATATACCAGAGCATCAGGTCGAGCTGGTGGGGAGACTGGTTAACCAGGACTCCTCCTCCCTCATCCTTCCATGTACCTCGCCAGGCATCGGCATCATAGTAATCCCTGTCGCGCCATCCAAGCATTGTTATTGTTGCCAGAACAGGTTTTCCAATCTTTCCATCGTCGATTGCCTTTTTCACCCTCATCGAAGGGGAATACCATCTTCTCTGGCTCACTACGCCGATTTTCACATTTTTTACTCTGCATGCACTGATTATCGCATCGCAGTCGCCAAGATCGGAGGCCAGCGGTTTTTCAACAAGGATGCTGGCACCGGCCTCAGCGGCCTCAATGGCAGGCTTTTTATGGAAGGGATGTGGTGTACAGATGATTACCAGGTCGGTTTCATTTTCGATGACCATCGTGGAGACATCAGTATAAGCCTTTGTTTTATAAACGGATGCAAAATCCTTTGCCGTCGTATAGGTCCTGCTCCAAACCCCTGCCAGACGGGCATTGGGGATATTCTGGATTGCCTTTGCATGAAGATGAGCAACCTTACCGCATCCGGCAATCGAGATATTAAAAATCCTTTCCTGTTTCATGAATGATATTTAAGGTACAAGGATCACTTTCTTCAGATCACTTTCTTTATTGTATAGTTTTCTGAACCATACGGCGCCTTCCGAAAGCGGAACCACTGCCGATATCATGTCGGCGACATCCAGGCGCCCGTCGTTCATCAGTGCGAGGATGGCATCATACTCGCCTCTGATGGCGCAGCTTCCGAGAACTTTCATTTCGGAGGTAACGACCTTCTGGAGTGGGAACTCGATGGTCTTTGATGTATTGCCGACAAGAACAACGGTTCCTCCTTTCCTGGCCGAGTCTATGGCAAGGTTGACCGTTTCGCTCCTGCCCACTGCCTCGAATGAGACATCGGCTCCCCTCATTTTTGTAAGGTGTATAATACTTTCAACCGCATCCCCCACAGAAGTATTGAATGCATGAGCGGCTCCGCTTTTTTTTGCATTTTCAAGCTTTACCGGGTCATTATCGAGGGCTATCACCTGTCCTGCCCCTGCAATTTTGAGCAACCTGATCAGGAAAGAACCGATCATTCCGGCACCAGTGACCACGCATGAGTCGCCGGTTCTCACTGAAGCAATTTTAATTGCATGAAGTGCGACTGCTGCTGCCTCGACCATAGCGGCCTGTTCGAACGATACTGCATCGGGGATCCGGTAAAGGATATGCTGAGGGACTGCAAGGAATTCAGCAAAAGCCCCGTTGCGCCTGTAATCGCCCGGGGAGACGCCAATCACTTCCCTGTTATCGCTGAGGTTATACCTTCCTTCAAGGGTATACCAGTCGTTCAGGGGGTACACAGTCGAATCGAAGGTCACCCTGTCTCCGGGTTTCCACCCTTTAACCTCCGGTCCTGCCGAAACGATAACTCCTGAAGCTTCATGGCCCATAACAATTGGAGGGATTCTTCTTCCGGTGCTTCCGTCGAGGCCATGAACATCCGATCCGCAGATACCGCATGCTTTTATCCTGATCAGGACCTCGTCGGGCCTGACATCAGGCTCAGGTACATCTTTGTAAACCAGTTTATTATATTCCTCCAACACAAGGGCTTTCATATATCAGAAGTATTTCCGGGCCGGATAAAGCAGCACGGGGTTCAAGACAAATATAATAAAATCAAACGGGAGATCATTCCACGATGACCACCACTATATCCATGACATTTGTATAAGTTGGACCGGTCGTAATTAATCCGCCGACCCGCCGGAAGAAGTTGTATGAATTGAAATCGGCGAGGTAATTTATTGGATCCTCATTCATTGAGAAGGCCGCAGCAAAAGTATCTGAATCGGCAACCGCCCCTGCTGCATCTGTAGGGCCGTCGGTTCCGTCAGTACCCGCCGAAAGGATTGTAATTCCGGGTATATCCTTCAGCTTGATGGCTGCCGAAAGGGCCAGGTGCTGGTTCCGTCCTCCAAGTCCGTCACCTGTTACTCTGACCGTTGTTTCCCCTCCGTACAGAAGACAGGCCGGCTTGGGAATATCCTGGTTGTTTCTGAATGAAATTGCAGTGTTTAGTATTGATTCACATACCGTATCCACATCTCCCTCAATTCCGGTATCGATTATATAGGACCTGAAACCCAGCTTCGCCGACTCGTTTTTGCAGGCTCGGAGGGCAGCCTGGTTGGTGCCGGCAATCACATTCAGAGTACCTTCAAAGATCAGGTCCCCCGGCTTGGGAGTTTCGGGAAGATATCCCGCACATCCGTCGCGGATGTAATTAAGCACTCCCCGTGTAATATCGCCTGTAAGATTATATTTTTCAATTACAGCAAGCGCGTCGGCGAAGGTTGTTGTATCAGGTACTGTTGGTCCGGAACCGATGACGTCGAGATTATTTCCGATGACATCCGATATAATTAGGGTGATGAGCCGTGCAGGCCGGATGGTCCGGGCAAGCTGACCTCCCTTTACTGTGGAAAGGTGTTTCCTGACACAGTTTATCTCATTAATAGTGGCACCGCTTCTTACAAGAAGATTATTCACTATATAGAGTTCCTCAGGAAGCAATCCCCCGGGAAGATCTGCAAGCAAGGCCGATGCTCCACCCGATATAAGACAGATCACCAGATCGTTACCGGATGCCATGGTCGCAATATCAATTATTTCGCGGGCAGCCCTGAATCCTTTTTCATCGGGCAGTGGGTGTCCGGCCTCAGTGACCTTTATTTTTTTGAGAAGACATGAGTGACCATACTTGACGACTATGTGGCCGCCGCTGATCCTGTCGCCCAGAAT
>JAFGXK010000310.1 GCA_016936695.1 Bacteroidales bacterium
AGGTGGCTTTGTGGGACGTGCAGGATTCGAACCGCGCCGAGCGTTAAAAATCCCGCCTGTGGCGGGATTTAGCGAAGGAACCAGGTCCGCGATGTGGGACGTGCAGGATTCGAACCAGCGACCTCTTGCGTGTGAAGCAAGCGCTCTGAACCGACTGAGCTAACGTCCCGGAGGGGCAAAGATATATAAAATACCTTTCAGGTTGGTTCGCCAAAAGCATCTGCTTTTGCTGATTTGGAAATTTACGGAATTTTGTACATTTGAGTGGTTCTACCCCGGCCGTATGAAAACCATAGAAGAACGGAAATCCATTCTCGATAAGGATATCTTCAGGCTCGTTAATCACGGCTGGAGGGTTGCCCACCGTTCTGAGACCAAATGTCTTCTGGTTAAAAGAAGGAAACCCAACGGTTGCATGCTGACCGTACTGCTGCTGCTTTTTATTCTCCCCGGAATCATTTACCTGCTGATTGACAGGGGCAGAAGCACCCTTAAGGTGGAAGTCACCGAAGAAGGCAACATAAAATATTTTCCCACCGGACTTTCACAATTTGAACAACGCGAACTTACCTGGTACTGAGAGTGACTGAATCTCCTTAGCTTTTGGCAGCGCCGATGGCTGTGGCATATTCGGCATCGGCAGGGAACTCAAAATGAATATTGTACATCTTTGAAATGGATGCGAGAATTTTCTGGCCGATAACGTTGTTGCTGCCGTTTCCGGTCACCACAACGGTATCGTTGTTCTTGCTCTTTGCGGCAAATACCGAGACCATCCCGATAACCTGGAAGGTGAGGTTCAGTATCCCTGCTGCCAGGTCTTCCTTTGTTGCCGTCTCCACTACCTTTCCGAAGTTCGATGCGGTATACTCCTTGTTGAGGAAACCAATATTGCTTTCGGCAATGTCACCGATGTGAAGATCGACATTCCTGACATTGCCCATGGCTGCATAGCTCATTATCGTATCAAAGTCGGAGGTGTTGAGCATCTCCCGGGCCAGTCCGATGATGGTGCCACCGCCCACGCCGGTTCCTCCCAGGTGGGTGATCCTGCCGTTGTCGACTTCAAGTATCGCGGTTCCGGTGCCGATATTTGAAATGATGATCCGGTCCTTTTTTGCGAGATATCTTCCTCCAGTGCCGATGGCAGTCATCTCGTCGATACGGTTGGTTGTGATGCCGAACAGGTTGCCCGGAATCTTCGGGGCACCGACCCCGGTAATGTTTATCCTCTCGATGCTGCTGAGGTTTAAATGATTTTCAACCAGGAGTTTTCCGAATGCTCCCGTCGCCGATGTGATCGCATCGACCGCCCTCGTCTTCATCTTGATTATATCCGTTCCGCCATTCATGGCAGCCACCTTTGTGGTGGTGCTTCCGATATCTATACCTATTACCATGACCCTGTGTATTTAAGGGCAGACTGTTACCGCTGCCTTTTTAACGCGGCAAATGTAATGATTAAACAGAAAAGACAGACCTATTCCTGTTTTTTGATGCACCTAACCGATTCGCCGCGCTGACGGTTGTTATTGCTTCTTCCAAGCGAACCCCGTTGCCCGAGATAGTGGTCGAGTGCCGTTCCTGATTTCCCTTCGGTCGCACTCCACCAGGTAGCGATGCTTCCGAGGTTGAGAAAAATACCGTTTTCTACGCGGTAGCCTCCGGGAAGTCCGTTAAAGCCCGATTCGTCTGAGCCGCTGTAACCTTCTGTCCATCTGGTGGTGCTTTTCATTTTGGTTCCTGCCGCATCCGGACCTCCGAGGAACACCGCCAGCTGGGCCCAGTCGGCAGCAGCGGGTATCGACCACCCGGCAGGAGCAAGACCGCGGGGATCGTTCACCGCGAACCAGTTGTACAGTTTTCCGTAAACCGGCCCGTTCTTCGGATCATTGTTGTAATAGCACCATGCCGGACTTCCCGATTGTCCTGCCGCTACCCATTCTTCATTGGTCCGGGCTTCGGGAATGGTATCGCCGTTCCTGAAGGTTGCCACATTCAGGTTAGCAGAGGCCCATGTCTGCGAACCAATCCTGACGGTTCCCTCAGCCGGGGCTCCCCGCTTGCTCTGGGCTGCCAGTTCGGGAGCCTGCATGAGGCTGAAGCAAACCATCAATATCAGGAGGACTCCCCCTTTTAACATCTTCTTTGCCATTTTTCCCCTTTTATCTGATCATCAATAATAAAACGTTCTTGGAGTAGGATTATTACAACGAAGACCAGACCGTTGCCGGATAAGCTAATGTCTTTCAAATTCATATCGTTTTGGGTAAAAAAATTATTGAATAACAATATCTCAGTTATTGTTATTCAATAAAAATTCGTACATTTGATAGCAACCCAAACTTCAGGCTATGGCAATAATTATCAATCTCGATGTAATGCTTGCAAAGCGCAAGATGAAACTTAATGAGCTTTCGTCTCTGGTTGGCGTAACAGTTTCGAACCTGTCGATACTGAAGAGCGGAAGAGCAAAATCGATAAGGCTTTCGACGCTGGATGCCATCTGCGATGCTCTGAAATGTCAGCCGGGAAATATTCTGGAGTTTCAGAAAGAGCCGGAAAAGGAGGAATAGGCCTGGCGGCTCGAGGTGTGAGGCGTGAGGTTATTTCTATTGGATACTTGTTGCAGAATGGCATAACCAGCAGAACTGGCAGAATTCCGAACTTAAACCGAAAATAAGAATCCAGAAGCTTGAAATTTGAAATTAGAACCAGCAACCAGTAACCAGCAACCAGTAACCAGCAACCAGCAACCAGCAACCAGCAACCAGCAACCAGTAACCAGATTTATCTATTCACCACATTAACCGGTGATCCCGAAATGTAAGCCTGAATATTCCTTACCGCCTGATCCATAAGTCGTCTTCTCGATTCGAGTGTTGCCCATGCTATATGTGGTGTGATGATGCAGTTTTTTGCCCTCAGAAGCGGATTGTCTTCTGCCGGCGGCTCAGAAGCAAGTACATCCAGGCCGGCGCCGGCAATGATACCTTCATTAAGAGCATCCGCAAGATCCTGCTCGACAATTATCGGTCCCCTCGATGTGTTTATCAGGAAAGCGCTTTTCTTCATCAGTTTCAGACTGTTCATGTTAATAAGTCCGGCTGTTTCGGGTGTGAGCGGACAGTGGATGGAAACTATATCCGAACGAGACAGCAGTTCGTCAGTTTCCGCCCATTCAAACCCGCTGCATTCCGGGGCATCTCTCCGTGAAGGAGATGTGGCGATCACCTTCATCCCGAAAGCCGTTGCTATTTCGCATACTTTCCGGCCGATATTTCCGAATCCTACAATCCCGAGTGTAAGGCCGGACAGTTCCGTCAGCGGGAAGTCGCGGAAGGTGAAATCGGGCGAGTCCGACCATTTCCCGGCCATCACCGAATCGCTGTGCCGTTGTACATGGAAGCACAGTTCTAGCATAAGGGCGAATGTGAGCTGAGCCACCGAGCTGGTGCTGTAGGCCGGTATGTTTGTAACCGTTATTCCCAGACGGCGGGCTTCATCTGTGTCAATTACATTGTAACCTGTTGCCATAACCCCCACATACCTGAGATCCGGGAGCGACCGGAGCATTTCTGCATCAAGAACCGTTTTGTTGGTAAGCAGTATTTCTGACCCTGCCGAGCGTTCTGCGGTCAGTTCACGGGGAGTGCGGTCGTAAACTGTAAGGTCGCCCAGCCTGCCGAGCTCGTCCCAGCTAAGGTCTCCGGGGTTTGTCGTGTATCCGTCGAGAACAGTTATTTTCATGATAGTAAGGTCATTTTAAGGGGAACTCAATTTTACTGCTTCCGTGATGAAAGGACTGTCAAATTTAAGGTGGATTTTGCAGAAATGAAAACCGGCAGTGACCGGTAATTTTAAGTAATGCAGGACTCGCGTAAAAAATCCTTTCAGAATGTATCCCCAAAGCCAAAATTAATGATATTTGCCGGCAGGTTGATACGGTATCGAAGCAAAGGAATTTTTGGATGAGAATCATTAAGCTGATTGAAACGCATTTCTGGATTGTATTATTAGCGGGTATAGTGCTTGGTTTGTTTCCTCCTGTTGATGTCAATGCGCCTCCCTTTGTTCCCAAGCTTCTGCTTGGCATGATGCTTTTTATGGCCTTCCTGAAGATTGATGCCCTCGATGTTATCGAGAACATGAAGAATTTAAGGCTCATGTCGTGGATCACTTTTGTCTACATGCTTGCCGTGCCTCTTGTTTTTTATTTCATAGCTCTGATCTTTGACCAGGAATTTGCAGTTGCCATGCTGCTGCTTACAGCTATGCCGGCAGGTGTTACGACACCTGTTCTTACTGATATTGCCAGGGGCAATATCCCTCTGTCGATGAGCCTGGCAATACTGACCCAGCTCGTCGCTCCCTTTTCCGTTCCACTGCTGTTCTGGCTGGTGAACATCAGTTCGGTAAACATAAACGAACTGCTCATCCTGAAGGACATTGCCATCCTTGTTTTTGTCCCAATGATCCTTTCCCAGATAATAAAGAAGTTTCTGCCCCGTGCCGTGGAAAGATCACAGAAGTTCTTTATGTCATTCAATGTACTGATCCTCTTCTCATTCATTTATATCACCATCTCATCCCAGAGGGGCATCATACTTGGCAATCCGGCCGGCGTGATATGGAAGCTTGTGGTGCTGTACCTGGTTTTCATCTTTCTGCATATTGTCGGCTATATGTCGGTACCCCGCCAGAACAGGGAAAGCAGGATAGCGGTGGCCATAGGCTCGGCTTACATGAACAACGGTCTGGCGTTAGTGCTGGCTGTTTCCTATTTTTCCCCATCAATACTTATCCTTATGGTTCTGTCGGAGTTTCCGTGGAGCACGCTTCTGGCGCCATTTAAGAAGGTGATGGAGAAGATTCCTGACCGCTCCCGGCCCTCCACTTAAGATATAGGGTTGAGGTTGAGGTTAAGGTTAAGGTTAAGGTTGAGTTTGAGCATCCTCCGGCGGAACACTAATTTGTGTCAGGTAAGAACTGCAGGTTGTTGTCTTAAATTATGTTAAAGCATTATTTATTAGGTTTTAAATGATTAATTTAGAGCCAAAGGCACAATCTAATATTCAGAACCTAATAAACCTCAGTAAGAATGAAGAAGAAACTGTTTGTCACAATTATCTGCATGTCGGTATTTGCAGTAACCTTTTCACAGGAGCTGGCGAATTTCCGGCGTGCTCCGATCGTTTCTCCCGAGATAGGGGAGAAGACCGTCACTTTCAGGATAGCGGCTCCACAGGCAAAGCTTGTCAGGATCTACGGCTCGTGGATGCGAAGCTTTGACTCGTCCGTTAACATGATGAAGGACACAGCCGGTGTGTGGTCGGTAGTCATCCCGAAACCCCAGCCCGAACTTTATACCTACAACTTCATCGTCGATGGCTTTACCGTGAATGACGTAAATAATGTACTGCTTCAGAGAGATGGTACCCGTTACCTCAGTGTTCTGCTGGTTCCCGGTGATTTGACTGCAAACTACTTTGAAGCCGGTAAGCGCGGTAGCCTCCACAAGGTCTGGTATGATTCCCCGACCATCGGCAAGGCCCGCAGAATGTATGTTTACACTCCTTACGGCTATGATTCCGGAACGGAAAAGTATCCGGTATTGTATCTGCTTCATGGCGGAGGCGGTGACGAGGATGCATGGGTAACCATGGGCCGTGCCTGCCAGATCCTCGACAACCTTATCGAAAAGAAGCTGGCTGTTCCCATGATCTGCGTTATGCCCAACGGTAATCCCACCCAGGAGGCTGCCAAAACCCTCCTCCTTCCCGAAGAGACTTTCGACCGCAGGGATCCGAAATTCGCCAACCTGTATATCAACAGCATAGTTAAGGATATCATACCATACGTTGAAAGAAACTATCGCGTTATTGCCAGTCCTGAAGCCAGGGCAGTCTCCGGGCTGTCGATGGGTGGAGGCCATACCATGAGCGTCACCAATGAATATCCCGGCATGTTCGGTTACATCCTCCCGCTCAGCATGGGTATCAGGGCCGATCAGCCCGATATCGATGCGAAACTGCAGGGCATAAAGAAGGCAGGCTATAAGCTTTACTGGATCGGTTGCGGAGATGAGGATTTCACCTTTGAAGGTGCAAAGCTGCTCGATCAGGCTCTTACCCGCAACGGTATGGAGCATACCTTCTTCGTGTCGGGAGGAGGTCATACCTGGTCGAACTGGAGAATCTACCTGAATACCTTCGGACCGCTCCTGTTCAAATAGTATCTGTATGACTGACAAGTAACCAATGAATATTTAAAAAAGAAATATAATGAAGAGATTGACAATTATAACAATATGTCTGCTGGCCTTCACTGGTCTAAGCGCCCAGGAGCTGGCAAATTTTGCGGGACGCCAGCCTGTAATTTCACCCGAGATAAAAGGCAGCGAGATCACCTTCAGGGTATCGGCCCCCTATGCTGATGCAGTAAAGCTGAACGGATCGTGGATGGCCGATTTCAGGTCGGCTGTTGACATGATAAAGGAGGAGGCCGGACTTTGGTCCGTAACAATTCCAACCCCAACGGCCGAACTTTATACTTACAGCTTCATTGTTGACGGTCTTTCGACCACTGACCCAAACAATGTGCTAATGCAGAGGGACGGTACGCGTTACCTGAGCGTTCTGCTGGTGCCCGGCGATGCGACTGCCAATTA
>JAFGXK010000311.1 GCA_016936695.1 Bacteroidales bacterium
AAAGTAAGGATGGTGGGCCATCTAGTAACTATCAAATACATAAAGACCGTAAAAAATGACTGGATGAATTTCGGATGTTTTATCGATTCTGAAGGAAATTTCTTCGACACCACTCATTTCTCACAGTCGCTCAGCAAATATCCATTCAAGGGAAGCGGAACCTATCTTATCCTCGGAAAGGTTGTGGAAGAGTTCTGTTTTCCTTCTCTCGAGGTAGAAAAGCTTGCAAAGCTTCCCGTTAAACCCGACAAGAGATACTGATTCATGTCATGGGAACCCCTCCTCCGGGCATAATGTCATCGATTGAAGATCCCCTGAAGATGGAAGCATCCGAGGCCACTGACATGTGCCTGAATCCCAGAAACCAGAAATAGATAAACAGTGGAATGAATATTGCGAGGAAAACCGGAGAATTGGCCATTAGCAGAAAGTCATACAGTCCGTGAAACACGAATGGAAGAAAGAAGGCAAGCAGGAGATATATCCCCCGGTACTTGGGATAGAATTTTGCCATTCCGAAATAGTAACCCATTACAACACCAAACAGTGCGTGAGCCGGGACCGCGGTGAGCGCTCTTACGAGTCCGACGGAATACCCGCCGGAGATGACATAGATAATATTCTCGATGCCGGCAAATCCCAGCGAAATGTACACTGCGTACACTATACCATCAAACCGTTCATTGAAATGCCTGCTCTTCCAGAAGAAGAACAGGAAGGCAAGGTATTTCATTCCTTCCTCGGTCAGGCCTGCCACTACAAAGGCTAAATAAGCAGCATTCGAGATGCCTTCGAGGTTCTCCGAAGGTATCTGGAGGAGTCTCTCAATCAATACTACAGGTAACACTATTATAACACCTGCCAATAAGGCTTTTAAAAGAAAGGATAATGGCTCCTTTTCATACTTGTCCCTGCTGTAGATATAGAATGCAATGATCAGTATTGGTGCGAGCGAGATGAATAGAAGACTGTTGAACATGGTATTTGAGGTTGAGGTTGAGGTTGAGGTTAAGGTTGAGGCTGAGGTTAAGGTTGAGGCTGGACAATCAGTCGCTTGTTTGTCTCGACACCTTCAGTATTCCCTTAATTGCCTGTATCTTACGGATTATTCCATAAAGAATATCATTATTTGGAACCATAATGCTCAATGTTCCTTCAGAAAATCCGTCTTCGATTTTGTAACTGAAGCTTCTGACAGTCACGTTGTAACCTGCGATTACATCGGCAATTTTGTTTCCGATACCGATATCCTCAATCCCCGTCACTTTGATCAGGGCATTGAATGTCGGTGCTCCCTTCGCCTTGGTCCACCGGGCGGTCACAACCCGGTAAGGGTAGCGTGCCATAAGGTTATGAGCATTGGGACAGTTTGTCCGGTGGATTTTAATCCCCTCCGAGATTGTTACAAACCCGAAAATCGGATCCCCAAAGACAGGATTGCAGCATCTGGAAAGCTTGTAATCAAGACCGTCAACCTTTTCTTCTATAACCAGGTAATCAGAATAGACTGAGGTATCGGTTTCCTTCACTTCTTTTTCCGGAAGCACAGGGGCCTGAACAGCAGGATGTTCATCTTTTTCGCCTCTGAGAAGGACTTCCTTTATTTCAAGCAGGTCGAGCTTGCCCGATTCAATGCTGCAGTATAGGTCCTGAGCGTTTTTGAACTCGTAATGATTAATGAGTTTCTGGATGACCGAATCGCCGTAGTTAAGTTTCCAGTTCTTAAGCCGGCGCATTAATATCTCTTTCCCTTCAGCGGCCGATTTTATCCTTTCCTCTCCCAGGGCTTGTTTTATTTTTGTCTTTGCCTTGCTCGTAACCACGAAGGAAAGCCAGTCTTGTTTGGGTTTCTGATTTTTTGAACGTATGATTGATACATGATCTCCATTCTGCAGCTGATACCTGAGGGTCACGTTACGTCCGTTAACCTTACCTCCCACACACGATGCGCCGACAGCCGTGTGAATGTCGAAGGCAAAATCGAGAAGGGTTGATCCGGCGGGCAGCTGGCGAAGGTCGCCTTTCGGAGTGAAAACAAAAACCTCATCGGTATAGAGCCCAGACCTTACCTGGTCGAGGAAGGCATCCTCTTCTTTTTCAGTCGATTCAAGAATTTCCCTCATTTTGGTTAGCCAAATATCCAGCCCCCCCTCCCCTTTGACACCCTTGTATTTGAAGTGAGCCGCAAGTCCCTTCTCTGCTATCTCGTCCATCCTGGCCGATCTGATCTGCACTTCGACCCATTTTCCCCTCGGCCCCACGACCGTTGTGTGAAGCGATTCATAGCCGTTCGACTTGGGAACAGATATCCAGTCGCGCATCCTGCTTGGGTTGGGCTGATAGAGATCAGTCACCACGGAGTAAACTCTCCAGCAATCAGACTTTTCATTTTCCGGTTCACTGTCGATTATTATCCTTACCGCGAATAAGTCGAAGACCTCATCAAAATCAACTCCCTGCTTCTTCATTTTAAGCATTATGGAATAAATCGATTTGGTGCGGCCCTTGATAGTATATTTTAATCCAAGCTTGTCGAGCTTATCCTTCAATGGAGATGAGAACTCCCTTATGAGTTTGTTCCTCGAAGCGGTCGTCTGCCTTATCCTGCCTTCAACATACTTGTACTGTTCCGGTTCAAGGTATTTTACAGCAAGGTCCTCCATTTCCGACTTGATATTGTAATACCCAAGCCGGTGTGCCAGCGGCGCATATAGAAAATAGGTCTCCGAAGCGATCGGAAGCTTATCCTTTTCCGGGGCATTGTCGAGGTTTCTCATATATTCCAGCCTCTCGACAAGCTTAATAAGTATTACCCGGACATCATCGGCAAGACTTAGCAAAAGTTTTCTGAAGTTCTCCGACTGGTATGAAGCCTGAGTTGAATCGATCCCGGTTATACGGTTGAATCCCTGGAGTATCTCCACCACTTTTTTCCCGAACTCATTTTCGAGTTCCTGGGGCGTTATTGACAATCTTCCGTATGAATCATGAAGAAGCGCGGTAATTATTGTGGTTGTTCCCAACCCCATTTCTCCCGCAACTATTGAAGCGACCGACAAAGCATGCTCAATTTCCGGTTTCCCGGTGAGTATTGATTTTCCCGAGCAGGCCTCAATCGCCAGGTCGAGGGCACGCCTGATTTTTCTGGTATCGCCCGGTCCCAGAGTGCTGCCTGCCGATTTCAGCAATGTACGGTAGTCTTTGTATATTTTCCGGGGCTCATTCATAGTCCGTTACGGGATAATGGATTCACCCCTGAAAGTAACTAATTATTGATGGAATTTCGCAATTATTAATGCGAAATAAATCAAAACCCGCCTGGTGAACAGACCGGTCAGAAGATTAATCCTTCTTTTCCTTTTTCTCCATCTTGTCAAGATCTTCAAGCTCTTCAATCCCGATATCGTCTGACAACTCTGAAAGGCTCTTCAGGTCAAGATCCCCCTGGATCGAGATCAGCGTATTGTTGCCCGGTCCGCCGGTGATGACAAGAAGTTCAGAAATTCTGTCACCATTCTGCCTGATAATGAATTTAGTCTCATCCTTTCCCTCCTTGACAGCCATAAGTTCCTCATATACTGATAGGTTGAGTTTTCCTGCAAGCTCCTTGTAGAAGTTAAGATTCAGGTTCATCAGGGAGTCGCTTACCGATAGAATCCTGATGGACGATAGCCTGTTGATCAGGTCGCTGCCCTTGTTCCCTGTATCCTTTCCGGCAAAGAGACTCAGCAGCTTGCCTGAAATAAAAACTGTTGTAAAACCCTCCCTCTCCGCGTATTTGTCGAAGAATTCGTCAACTGCTTTGTTCTGCGCATTTACTGCTGCAGTCATGCAGATGGCTATTGTGAAGAATATCATTTTTTTCATTCCTGTCCTTTGTCTTTTGATGTTCAAATTCAGTATTTAAGCTTTTTATTTATTTTGATTTTATTCCCTGGTTTTTTCTGAATTCCCAAGGGTCTTGAATATTATTTCGAGCGGTTTAATGTTATCTTCAAGCAGTGATGTCGATTTTCCAACGGCATAAAGTGTTCTGCCTGTCTCTTCCTGAAGGGCAGTAAGTTGTCCCAGTGCTTTTGTTCCCTCATTCATGCGGGAGGACACACTGTGCAGTATCTTCATTGCCTCGGCATAGGCCACTTCGGGATCGTTGTAAGTATCGCGGATATCTGGCCTGCGTTCGAAGAAGAAGTAAGCTGCTGCGAGAATCAGCAAAGTTGCTGCAACACCCGACAGGATAACAAAAAATCTCCTGCGCGGAGGTATCAATGACCGTTTTTCTTCCCTGTCGATTGCTTCATATATTCTTTTTTCAAAGTCTGCGGACGGCTCCGGTATTCCTTTATCTGAAATCTCACTATAGCACCTGAATATCTTCTGTTCCTCAAAGAGTTCCTCCGGCACGTCTGTTCCACCGAAATACTCTTTCAGCAGACGTTCCTCTTCGATAGTACTATTGCCATCATAGTACTTTGTGAGCAATTGTATTATTTCAACCGGCTTCATTTGGTCTGTTTCCTGAATTCATCCCTTACGCTCTTTCTTGCCCTTGAAAGACTGACTCTCAAGTTATTAATATTTTGCCCCGTAATTTCAGCTATTTCCTCAAAGCTGAGTTCTTCCATGTCTCTCATTCTTATAACCTCACGGTATTGTTCGGGAAGTTCTCCGATTATCCTGATCATGATATCCGAAGCTTCCTGTCTTTCAATCAGTTCCTGCGGCGACGGGGCCGAATCGTGCAATCCTGAAAAGGCCGTTTCACCGCCCTGGTCAATGAACCTGAGCTTTCTCAGCTGATCTATGCAGTAATTTTTTACCATTGTCATTGCAAGAGCTTCAACGCTTTCATATTCATCAAGTCTCATTTTCATCTTCCAAAGTCTGACAAATACCTCCTGTACGGCATCTTCCGCTTCCTCCCTGTCCCCAAGAATACGGCAGGCCTGACCATACAGTTTTCTGCCTGATGTAACCACCAGATTATCGAATTCGGTTCTTGTCATTGACAGAGAAGATATTATCCTTCCCGGCAAAGATAGTTACATATTCCTTATAGTCCCGAAATGGTTAAATTCCGGTGGTTTTTTCTGGCCTCCCGGCTAAAATCCTCCGCTTCTTCTACAGTTATTCTCCCTTTTACCTGCATTATGAAATTATCATCACCGCCTCCGATAAGAAGTAATTCCCTTATCACCTTTCCGTCCGACCTGACAAGCATCCTGACATCCTGGTCCTTCTGCCGCACACTCATGAATTCCTCATAATTCCTTAAATCCCTGTTGCGCTTTATAAAATCCATAAAATTGGTCCGGTTACTATCCTCGTCTTCCGGGATCAGTATCCTGACTGAAGTCACTTCACTGGGCCATACATTCTTACTGTTGCAATCTTCATCCGATCTCAACTTCTTCAATAAACTGCCTGATATCGTCAGGTTAATGAATCCGTTGTCGTCTGAATTCATCTCAAACAGCTCATCGACTGACCTTTGCCCTGAAAGAGTGGCCGCAATGACTGAAAACAAAATAATTCCAAAAATTCTTTTCATGGTTACCCGGTTTTAACTTAATAATTGTCTGTCTCTCGGATGACGTATGAAGAAGCATTTCATTACAGAGTTTCAGAAAAAAAAGTGTGAATAAAAGAAAGAAGTTTTTTTGCATTAGAATATTTTTCTTCTAACTTTGCACCGCAAATTTATGAGGCTGATTGACTGGCTTTATCCGCAACCTGCAGGAGTTATGCTGCAAAAAAGTTCTTTTAAACACCATGAAAAAAACAGCCGGTTCAGACAGAAGAAAATCCTTACATGCCGAAGGCCGGGTCAAGTAAAATATATGGTCTGATTTAGTAGCTCAGTTGGTAGAGCACATCCCTTTTAAGGATGGGGTCCTGGGTTCGAGCCCCAGCTAGATCACAACAAAAAACCCGGATGCTCTCCGGGTTTTTTGTTTACAGGTTGAATCCTGAAATCTCAATATCCGGTTTCTCCCCTCTTGTATCGGAATCCCTGAACTTCATTGTTATCATTTTCTTTTCGCCCGGCATCAGTGATACATAGTTGTCGCTGAAGAATACCGGCAGTATGCGCTTGCCGCTTTCCTTCCCGATAACTTTAAGCCTGACCATCAGGGCAGGTGTATCTGTCGGATTGATAAGTGTTGTAGTGATCAGCCATTCATCCCCGGATCGTTTAATTATAGTGGCATCGTCGAGTTTGACAGGAGGAAGCTTGTTGAGAGCCTGATAATTACCATCCTCCACTCCTCTCCAGTAAAAATTATCCGATACGGGCTTATCTCCATCCTTAAGCGACAGCCTTATAAAATGAACCGATGTTAGCCTGTCGGGGAACTCCAGTTTGAAACAATTTACTGTCTCGTCCTCCCTGCAATCCACAACAGCTTCTTTTTCCCAGAAGACAGTGCCATCCATATTGAGCAGCTGGGCCTTTGCTTTGAGGCTGCTCCTGTGGCCGGCGTGCAGATTGACCACTTCGATGGTATCATAAACAGGATTCCACTGTATATGGAGTGGTTCGCAAGCTTTCTTGCATCCGAAATATGCTGCTGTGGGATCGAAGTAATAGTCATAGGTCTGCCATACCATCGATGGCCATGCCGAATGGCTCATCCAAAGGAGAAGTCCCTGGCGGTACATGCTTCTTCCTTCGAACATTCCACGGTAACCGTTGTAGTTCATCCATTGTGCAAGTTCAGTGAATCGCTTTGCATTGTCAGGCATTCCGAAGCCTGATTCGATCATCTGATTGAAAGAGGCGGCTCTCTGGGCGCTTTCAAGACAATAATCGTGAATTCCCCATAGACTGTTCTGAGGCCACAATGCCTGCTCAGGAAGGGTTTCTGCAAGGCTCTCATAGTTCATTACGTTGGGCATTCCCCTCTCACTGTGGAACTTGTTGAAGCCGTAAAGAAGGAAATAGTCCCGTACCGGAAGTGCATTGTAGGGCCCGCCTCCGCTTACTACCCCCATCGAAGAATTCGAGATGTAGTGTATTCCCGGATGCAGCACAGGGATCAAAGCACGAAGCGCCGTATCAAGCACTTCAGGGGGATTACCCTCGTTGCGCCCGCAATAGATGCCTATGGAAGGGTGATTACGTATCCTTTTTATAAGATCTTCAGCATTATCCATGAACATTCCCGGATCGTAGGGATTCGGACCATCAGCCGGATTCGCCAGCCAGAAGTCCTGCCACACCATTACACCGTGACGGTCGCATGCTTCATAAAACTCATCGTCACCCGTCTGCCCTACCCAGTTGCGGATCATGGTGAAGTTCATATCTGCATGATAGGCAACTGCCGCATCGTATTCCCGTGCGCGGTATTCAAGGTTTGATTCGGGAAAACCCCAGTTCCCGCCATGTCCGATAAATCTCCTTCCGTTTACATACAGGTTCAGTATATCGTTTTCTTCACTGAATGTCATCTCACGGATACCGGCCAGAAAAGACTTCCTGTCTGATATGCCGCCGTTAACCCTGAATGCCAGTTCAGCCTCATGTAATGAGGGTCGGCCATAGCCTATCGGCCACCACAATTCGGGATTTTCAATGACCAGTCCTGTAAACTCAGCCGGATTGAATTTTACAGGCATCTCCGATTTTGGTCCGATGCTTATTTCTTTCTGCACACTGATCTTTCCGAATTTGCCTGTAATTGTTCCGGTGACAGTCTGATCACTATGGTTGGCAAGAGTGGCTTCCATTGTGATCTCAGCCCTGGTGGTATCCGGCAGATTAAGTTTGGCTGTCACGAACGGGTCATCAACAGTAACGCTACCGGTGGCATCAAGATGCACATCATTCCATATGCCAATATTGCGTCCGCGGATGGTGGGAATCCAGTCCCAGCCTATTGATGCATGATATGTTGGGTTGTCGCCGCCAAGAACTCCGCCGTTCTTGTCAGCGCTCAGGGCAGTTTGTTCCTTTATTACTCCGGGATTGTCGTTCTTATGGATAAGTACGGCAAGAGCATTAAGCTGACCTGTCTTCACCAGACCGGTTACGTCAAACCTGGCTGTTGTGAATGCGCCTTCTATTAGTCCGGTTTTCTTTCCGTTCACAAAAACATCAGCTTTCCAGTTGATCCCGTCAAAATTAAGAAAGATCCTTTCGCCCTTCAGGGATGAGGGCACATCGAATTCGTTCCTGTACCAGAAATCGGAATTAAAGAACGATTCCGATAACATCAGCTGATTATCTCCGAAGTTTGGATCAGGAATCGCTCCTGCATTTCGGTAACTGACCAGCACCGTGGCAGGAACAGTGGCAGTGATCCAGTCTTCTGCATTGAAACCGGCTGTCGAGAGCTCCTCTCCTGTCGATTCCACCTCAGAGGATCTCTGTATCTTCCAGTTACCTCCCGACAAGTACATACTGTTATCCCTGGCAGCCGGGGAAGGTTTTGAAACCGGCACCAAACCGCCCTTTCCGAAGACCTCAAGTTCGGAGAGCATATAATTCTGATCGTTTACCGGATAATCCAACAAGAGCTTCACATAACGGGCTTTAACTTCCGGCGACAGCTTAATGTCATCAACCGGATCATCATTCCCTGGCAGTTTAGCTATTTCGAGCCAGTTCCGGGAGTCATCCGAGATCAGAATGGAGCCGGCTGACGCCTTGTTGATCCAATGCAACTTTATATTATCAAAAGCACTGACGCTTCCAAGATCGACATATAGCCATTCCGTCTCTTTTCCGGCACTCATCCAGGCGCTTTTAAAATCATACGAAGGAATCATCTTAAGCCTGTCAGTTCCATTGTAAAACTCAAGTTGACCAAAAGTCCAGATCTCTGCTACGGGAGCAACCAGAGACACCCTGTATGACTTGTATGACACAGGTTCAGTGAATTCAAATGACAGATCGACAAGACGCTGGGGCCGGGGTGTCCTGAATACTCCGCCGCCGAATGAAAATGTGGGACGCGGAGCAGTTGAATCGTTTCCGTACGGACTCATCATGAATGCCCCGAATCCTGTCTGGGGCCTCCTTCTGGCCTGGGTGCTTCTTCTCTGGTTGTTTGATGCCATCATCATCCGGAACGGATCAGGTCGCTCCCTGCCTGGTAATCCTGCACCGTTAACAACAACAAGATCAACCCATTCAACACCATCATCTGAACCGGAACATATATACTTAAATCCACTTCTTTTCCCTTCATCAAAATTGACATTTCCCGACAGAGCGATCCTGGTTATTTCCGGAGCATTTCCTCCCCCGAGAAGATCATATCTCAGGTAAACATCATCGCCTTCGATTGAGTAAGTGGTAACTGAGTTATGATCCAGCAACCATTCCCGTTCATTCCGGGGAAGAACGCCATTGTTTGTTGAAACGGAAATCGCGGAGGGTATATCAGTCTCAATGATACCATCAGTAACCAGCTGGGCTGTAAGATTATAGTCATAACTTGAAGAATTCCAGGCAGGTCGCAGCTTTGCAACGTTTCGGTAGTTTTCGTTGTCGTATATGAGGGTTGGAGCAAAATTCTCAGCCGGATTGCCCGGATAGTTACCCGGCTCACTATTGTATTCGCGGGTTTTGCTGCCACAGCCTGTAAAAATCAACAGGATGCAGAAAAATAAGGAACCCGTGAAAAGGGATTTGCCTTTCATCATAAAAAATGTTAAACAAACGTTGGATAAAAAGAATTCTATCGTGATAGAACGGGAATCTGACGGTTGATCGACTCCTCAAGTGAAATAAGAGTTTCGGTTCTGACAATCCCAGCTATATTCTGAATCTTATCGGTAAGAATATTTCGAAGATGCTCATTGTCGCGGGTATATACCTTGATGAAAAGAGAATAATTGCCCGTAGTATAATGACATTCAATGATTTCCGGAATTTCCTTGAATTCATCTATTATGTCCCGATAGTGACCCGGGTGGTCAAGAAACACACCTATATATGCACAGGTCTTGAACCCGACTAGTGCAGGATCAACCTTGAATTCCGAGCCCTTTATAACTCCGGTTTTTAT
>JAFGXK010000312.1 GCA_016936695.1 Bacteroidales bacterium
CACTGGTGTCCGGGATAATTCTAAGCAGCGAAAAATGCGTAGTTGATAGAACCGCTCGACGGAGTTTATACTGAGTCGATCGAAGCAAATGTGTGGCAATGGTTTCATGCACCTCACCCCCTAACCCCCTCTCCTCAAGAACCTGTCCCGAGCGGAAGTCGAGGGAAGAGGGGGAATAGGGGGCAGGGGGCTAGGGGGTGAGGTGTTGTGATATCTGCTGTCTGACAGGCAGGATCTGATGATTTTGTTGCAGATAAGAAACAGTTCTTTATAAGGATGCCCTGCAAAACAAAGTATTGGATATATTTGTATGCTTATAAGAACTATTCATAATATTGATTTTAAAGAAAGTTATATGAAAATTGATCTTTCAGAAATAAAGGAAAGCGTGAGGGGGTATGTTTTTGAGAAAGTGTATGTTGAAAAAGACAGGATCAGGGATGATTCCCTGATATTTACGGAGGGTTATATCGATTCAATGGGATTTATGGACCTGGTAGTCTTCCTGGAGCAGGAGTTTAGCATACGTATTGGAGACAGTGATCTTGTAGAGGAAAACTTCGAATCAATAAATGCCATTTCAGATTTCGTAATGAGGAAGTTAGTGAATTAGGGATGTGCGGCATAGCTGGCATAGTAGATTTCAATCATAACAGGAACAGCATCGATACTGTAAAATCAATGCTGCAATCCATATCCTACCGTGGACCGGATGAATGTGGCATCTACCATTCGCAGTTTAGTACGATGGGAAATGTCAGATTAAGCATCATAGACCTCATTAACGGACAACAACCCCTCTCTGACCTGAGCGGCAGGTACTGGATTGTTTTTAACGGAGAAATATTTAATTACAGGGAACTGCGTGCGGAACTGGAAAAAGATGGCCGCAAACTCAGAACCCAATCCGATACAGAAGTCCTGGTTCAGTTATATTCCCGCTACGGTAAGGGATGCCTGGGCAAATTAAACGGACAATTTGCATTTGCCATATGGGACAACCTGGATGAAGAATGCTTCATTGCCCGCGACAGGGTGGGTATCCGGCCCCTGTTTTACAATATTAGCGGTGGTGTATTCTCTTTTGCATCGGAAATAAAATCCCTGTTTCAGCAAAGATCAATAAACCGTGAGCTTCATGCTGAAAGCCTGGCCCAGATCTATACTTTCTGGACTGCACTGACGCCCAATACTGCCTTTAAGGATATTTATGAGCTTCCGCCAGGTCATTGCCTGGTATTTAATCGGGATGGACTGAAAATTGAAAGGTACTGGGAATTGGTTTTTGATAACAGGCATGCGAACCTTTCCTTCGATGATGCATTGGAAGGATTTGATGAACTTCTGGGCAGTGCCGTACGACTAAGGTTAAGGGCAGATGTTGAAGTGGCGGCCTATCTTAGCGGAGGCCTTGACTCCACTGCAACGGTAAGGTATATTAAAGACATCGAACCCGGAATACTGAATACTTTTTCTATTGGATTCGAGGATAAGGTTTTTGATGAGAGCAGCTACCAGACAGAAGCCGTGAAGTATTTAAATACAAATCACAAATCGATCAATTGCTCTTCACAGGATATCGCCAGGACCTTCCCCGGGGTGGTATGGCATTCAGAAACCCCATTAACCAGGACTGCCCCGGCTCCGATGATGATACTTTCGAAGCTGGTCAGGGATAACAACATTAAGGTGGTGATCACAGGTGAAGGTTCTGATGAAATGCTGGCCGGTTATGATATCTTCAGGGAAGCAAGGATTCGCAGATTCTGGGCCTCACAGCCCGGATCATCCATCAGGCCTCTTTTACTTAAGAAATTATACCCTGACATCCCGCATCTTCGAAATGCCCCCACCAACATGCTTAAGATGTTTTTCGGGTATAAACTTGATGATGTCGGCAATCCGTTTTATTCTCATCTGTTAAGATGGAATAACTCCAACCATATTAAAAAACATTTCTCCCCGGATCTCAGGGAAAGCCTGAGGGATTATGCTCCGCAGGACCTGCTTTCAGCCCAATTGCCCGGAGGATTCGACAACTGGGATGCACTGGCCAGATCACAATGGCTTGAAACCACTATATTTATGTCGGGTTATCTTCTGTCTTCACAGGGAGACAGGATGGCCATGGCAAACTCAGTTGAGGGAAGATACCCTTTCCTGGATTACAGGCTAATTGAATTCTGTGCCGGTCTGCCTGCAGATTATAAGTTAAAGGGCCTTAACGAGAAGTTCCTTCTTAAAAAGCTTATGGAAAACAGAATTCCTGAAAGTATAATCAAGCGGCCCAAGCAGCCCTACCGGGCGCCTGTAAGCAGCGTTTTTATGGCGGCCGGTGCACCGCAGTACGTGAATGAAATGATATCGGCGACCTATACAAAAAAGGCTGGTATCTTTAATATGGAAACCCTGATGCCTCTTTATAACAGAATGGAAAAAACAGGTACAGCTTCGGAAATGGATAATATGGTCCTTGCAGCCGTAATTTCAACACACCTCCTGCATCATCAGTTTATTGAAAACAATCATGATGAATTTCATACGCCTGAATTAAAAAACCTGAAACTCGTTGAAGACTTTTAACTAACAAAAACCAGGAAATATGACAACCCGAAAACCTTTTTCAAAAGATATTATACTTCTTGAAGATGTTGAAGCTGCAGTTGTCAGTATAGTGAATAAGCTGCGGGAGGATGTTTTGCTTAAGCTGAAACGCAATGGCGGTGTAATAGGTGCCAGCGGGGGCATTGATTCTTCGGTATGCCTTGCGCTTGCCACTAAAGCCTTTGGCCCTGATAAGATACTTGCCGTCATGTTGCCTGAAAAGGACTCCAGTGCCGACAGTGAAGAGCTGGCAAGGAACCTTGCTCAGATTTACGGAGTTGTAGCCATAAAAGAAGATATCACTGAGGCGCTTTCAGGATTCCGTTGCTACGAGAGACGTGATGAAGCCGTTTCAAAGGTCTTTCCGGGCTATGACCCGCTAACCCACAAGATGAAGATAGGCATTAAACAGGGTGTCCTTTTTTCAAACCTCCCTCCCATGTTCACCCTTACCGTCGTGGAACCGGATGGCTCAGAGGAACAAAAGATCCTGCCCAGGAATGAGTATCTCCAGATCGTAGCCGCCTCAAATTTCAAGCAGCGTACAAGAATGTCGATGCTATACTATCATGCAGAGAAGCGCCATTATGCAGTGATCGGCACTCCCAATAAACATGAACAGGAACAGGGCTTTTTTGTAAAATACGGTGACGGGGGAGCAGATGTGATGCCTATCGGAAATCTTTATAAAACCCAGGTTTACCAGTTGGCTGAATACCTTGGGGTCCCGAAAGGCATTATTGACCGGACTCCGACAACCGACACTTACTCAGCCGAGCAGACACAGGAAGAATTCTTTTACCAGTTGCCCTTTGACCTTATGGACCGGTACTGGTATGGATTTGAGAACGGCTACCCTGCCGCTGAAGTGGCTGAAGTGATGGGAGAGACCGTGGAGCATGTTGAAGCACTGTTTCGAAATTTTGAAAGAAAACGGAAAACTACCGAATATTTGAGAATGTCGCCGGTTCGTGACTATTTCAGTTATCAGCATGAGTAAAAAAACCGAAGTTCAAAAACAATCCTGAACAGCATGAATGCCGTAGATTATTTCTTTGAACACACTTCAGGCCTGGAAAAACCTTTTTTGGCAGGACGCGAAACAATTACGTTCAAAGAACTCCATCATGAAAGTTTAAAACTGGCTGCATGGATCAGGAACAAAGTCGGAACGGGTAAGCATATCATGATCCTTTCAGTCAATAACCTCTTTATGCTAAAGGCATACCTGGCCGTTATCAAGTCGGGAAACGTTTGTATCCCGCTCGACCCGAGGATCGAGAAAGATAATTTTGATTATATCGCCGGTTTGACCGAACCATCCATGATCCTGCTCACCAACGACATTATGAAGAGGTTGGCCCTGGAGGATCACCGCTGCGTGCTGCCATCCGATATTTCAGGGATTGAGAATCATCACGAAACCGGCTTCAATTACAGCACAAATAGTGAGGCGTGTGCAGAGATCATCTTCACTTCAGGTTCAACAGGTGAACCCAAAGGTGTTATGATATCCCATAAAAACCTGATTGCCAATACAGGCTCGATCGTTGAATACCTGGAATTGACTTCAGATGACAGGATGCTTGTGGTTCTGCCATTATACTATTGTTACGGCTTATCCCTCCTTCACACACACCTGAGGGTTGGCGGATCGATCGTATTAAATAATTCATTTATTTTCCTTGGCAGGGTTTTTAAGGACCTCCTGGAATACAAATGCACCGGGTTTGCAGGCATTCCAAGTCATTTTCAGGTACTGCTCAGAATATCCGATACCTTCAGGCAGACGGCCTTCCCTGATCTTAAATATGTAACACAGGCCGGAGGTAAGCTTGCCACAATTTTTATTGATGAGTTCAGGGAAGCCCATCCTGAGGTCAGCTTCATTGTGATGTACGGGCAAACGGAAGCCACTGCCAGGTTATCATGGTTGCCACCCGAAAAATACGCAGAGAAAAAAGGATCAATCGGCAAAGGGATACCAGGCGTCAAATTGAAAGTGGTAAATGAAAAGGGATTAAAGGTTAAACCGGGGGAAACAGGAGAGATCATAGCAAAAGGGGATAATATAATGATGGGTTATTATCATGATGAGGAGGGTACCCGAAAGGCCCTGAGGGACGGATATCTCCATACCGGCGACCTCGGAACAACAGACGAGGAGGATTATATCTACCTGGTGTTGTCACCACGTTCACAGGTACAGCCTACATTTAACTCGACTAGGTTGTAGTTCTCTCTTGCACTCTTTTTAGCAAGTTC
>JAFGXK010000313.1 GCA_016936695.1 Bacteroidales bacterium
TCGTCCTTCGCATTTCGCAACACCCCGAACCAGGGGAACATCTGCATCAGCTTAAAATCCGCAACTTGAGTTCCGCTCATCAGTTCCATTGGTTTTAGGAAGAAACCTGCTGTCAGCTGAGGATCAGGAAGGCTGGCCGCCTGTGGCACTTTCACAAGTGCCGCCTGGTATTCAAGTAATGCCTTCATGACGCCCGGATTATTTCGTGCCGCTGATTCGAGATAGGCCGCCAGGGAGTCTGGCAGAGGCTGGCTGTTCAAACCATCAGTGCCAAAGCCAGCCAGGATCAATGTCAGTAATAATTTATAACATATTGTTTTCATCTCTTGTATGTTTATCAGCCTCCCTGATTGAAAGCTTCATGGTGCGTGTCACTGCGCCCTCCCTCCAGATGGCCTGGAACACGGGGACAACAAAAATTGTCATTACCTGGATTATCATGCCACCGAACGCAGGTATTGCCATCGGTACCATAATGTCAGCTCCTTTGCCTGTAGATGTAAGAACGGGCAGCAGGGCTATGACTGCAACGGCAGTTGTCATCATGGCTGGCCGTACACGCTTCCTTCCGGCCGTTATAACTGCTTCTCTCACGGCATCCACCGTAGAAGGTTTCTGCTGTTCAAAGACCTGGTGAATGTAGGTGCCCATCAGTACCCCGTCATTGGTGGCAATTCCGAACAGGGCTATGAAGCCCACCCAGACAGCCACGCTTAAATTAACTGTATGCATCTGGAACATATCACGAAGGTTTATGCCGGCAACCTGGAAGTTGAGGAACCACTCCTGCCCGTAAAGCCAGAGCATTATAAAACCTCCCGCCAAAGCGACAAAAACACCGGAAAAGTGTATCAATGAGGCGGTGACAGTCCGGAACTGGAGATAAAGCAGAAGCAGTATAATAAGTAGACTGACCGGGATTACAAGAGCCAGTCTTTTTGAAGCCCTGAGCTGATTCTCGTAGTTGCCGGCGAACCTGAATGTCACTCCGGCCGGAAGCACGATCTCTCCCGAACTGATTTTGCCGTTCAGTATTTCTCCGGCCTGCTCAGCCACATCGACCTCTGCCGTGCCTTCTGTCTTATCGAAGATAACGTACCCGACAAGGAATGTGTCTTCGCTCCGGATCATCTGGGCACCTCTTGTGTAGTTTATATCGGCAATATTCCCGAGAGGTATCTGTACGCCATTCATGGCGGGTACAAGTATTCTCTTCAGATCTTCCGGGTTATCACGCAGTTCACGGGCATAGCGCACTCTGAGAGGAAATCTCTCCCGGCCTTCAACTGATGAGGAGAGTGTCATTCCGCCTACGGCGACCTGGAGGATCTCCTGAACCTCGGCTACAGACATACCATAACGGGCCATCGCTTCGCGGTTCAGCTTTATCTCGAGGTAAGGGGCGCCAACCGCCCTGTCATAGAATACGGAGGAGCCTTTTATTGAGGGTATCTCCTTTAACGCATTCTCAAACATCAGCCCGGCCTCTTCGATGGAGTTAAGGTCCGGACCATACACCTTAAGGCCCATGGGGGCACGCATACCCGTTGACAGCATAACCAGTCTCGTCTCTATGGGCTGAAGCTTCGGTGCAGATGTAAGGCCGGGAATATCGGTCACCTTCACAATCTCCTGCCATATATCGTCCGGTCTTTTTATTTGCGGACGCCATTGCCTGAAATACTCTCCTTTCCTGTCTGGGATGAGGCTGTCGGCAGGTATTACACGGAACTCTTCTGATCCGGGACTATAACTTTTGTTACCGGTCAGAATATAATCCCCGGTTTTATTCACCCTGAACCTCATCCTGTGACCGTTCTCGTCGAGGATATATTCGGAACGGTAGTTTATTGTATTTTCAAACATCTGAACCGGTGCGGGATCAAGTGCTGAATTGACTCTTCCCCATTTACCGACTGCCATCTCAACCTCCGGAATTGCAGACAGCCGCTTGTCAAGTGTCTCAATATATTCCAGGTTCATGGCGATACCTGTATGGGGCATGCTTGTTGGCATCAGGAGAAACGAGCCCTCGTTGAGTGAGGGCATGAACTCCTTGCCTGCACCGGGAAATGTCCCGGATACATTCTGCCAGAAAGTTGTCTGGCGGAAATTCTTCCACCCCAGCTGTTCTGCTCCGCCTGGAATGAACCCGAAGATCTTATCTGCCCCCTGCCAGACAAGAAGACCAAAGAGTAATGTCAGGGCAGGGATGACCAGGAACTTGCGCTTGTTCTCCAGGGCCCACCTGAGAATCTGTTCATAGTACCGGACCATGGACATCAATGCGAGGAGTATCACAGTAACAATGCCTGAAACAAACAGAAAATTGGCCAGCCCGCTGTTGTGAGCCCCGAGTGGCAGCCACTCTGCAGAAAGGTACCATGTTGCAAAAAATACCGTTATAAGGATATTGATGTAGTTGGGGTACTCCCTGCGGTTCTCCGGCCATTTGTGATCAAGGAGGTTATTGACACCGACAGCCACCAGTGCCAGCGCCGGAAATGATTTTAATACAATTGCAGACACTATCCCTGCTGCAATCAGAAATGCATTCCCGGCAATTCTTATTTTCTTCCGGTCAAATGAGATATTGAAAAAGATATGCACCAGCGTTGGCAGCACAATGATTCCCAGGATAAAAGCGGATATGAGGGCGAATGTCTTTGTCCAGGCAAGCGGATGAAACAGTTTTCCTTCCTGTGCCTGCATCACAAAGACAGGAAGGAAGCTTACGATTGTGGTCGCAACGGAGGTTACAACTGCTGCCCGGACCTCGGTAGTAGCCTCATATATGACCCTCATCAGCTTTTTGCCTTTGATGCCACGGTTTTCGGGCATTTCAAGGTGCCTCAGGATATTTTCCACATCAACAATCCCGATGTCAACCATTACGCCGATGGCGATTGCAATACCTGACAGGGCTACAATATTGGCATCAATTCCAAGGAAGCGCATCAGTATGAAAGTCATCAGGACACCAATCGGCAGCAGTGCTGCCACGATGAGCGATGCCCTCAGGTTCATGACAAGCACAATTATCACGATGATACTTATGAGAATTTCATGTGAGAGAGCGGATTCAAGTGTGCCTATGGTTTCTTTTATCAGTCCTGTCCGGTCATAGAATGGAACGATTGTCACCTTTGAGACTGTTCCGTCAGGCAGTGTTTTCTGAGGTAAACCTGCTTCAATCTCCATGATTTTTTCCTTGACATTGCTGATCACATCCATGGGGTTTGAGCCATACATGGCAACAACCACGGCCCCTACTGCTTCCGATCCTTCCTTATCAAGGCCACCTCTTCGCGGTGCCGGGCCAAAGCTGACCCTGGCAACGTCTTTGATCCGGACGGGGACATTTTCACGGACGGTTACCACAGAGAGTTCCAGGTCGTTCAGGCTTTTGATATAACCGAGGCCGCGTATGATGTACTCAACATTGTTCAGCTCAATAGTCTCAGCGCCAATGTCAAGGTTGCTGCGCTTCACAGCATTCATCACATCCATTACAGATACGTTGTAGGCCTTGAGCGCTTCCGGCTTCAGGTCCACCTGGTACTCCTTCAGAAACCCTCCGGCTGATGCCACCTCTGAGACACCTTCAGCTGAGGAGA
>JAFGXK010000314.1 GCA_016936695.1 Bacteroidales bacterium
ACAAAATTTGCCAGCACCTTCTGAAGATCCCCAACTTTCTCGCGCTGTTCCGAAAGATTGAATTTCAGTGTCTTCATATCCGACCTTGCCTGTTCAACTTTCAGCGAGTAACCCTTGATAGCCTGCTCCAGGGAACGTTTTGCCTTATCGAGGGTGATTTCAGCCTGCCTGATAGTGGTGGGCGGTTCGAACTTCGACTGTTCCAGGGTTATCTCCGCTTCCTCTACTGAAAACCTGAGATTCTTGATGTTGTCGCGAAGGTCGCTGAGCGTTACTGCCGTATCGAGCATTTTTACCTCAAGGTTTGACTCCAGTGTTGTCAGCCTTTCAAGCTCATCCTTAAGCGTGTTGTCAAAAGATGTCCTGTCGAGCGTACAGATGTAATCTCCTTCCTTTACCTGGGTTCCTTCCGGTACCAGATCGGTGATTTTAATCTCGGCGGCCCTGATCTGCCTGCTCTGTGTGAAATCGGGACCTGTAATATCAGTGGAATTTTCAGCCTGTAGTTCCCCGGTGGTTGAGACAACCACTTCAAATAAACCATGCCTGGCTTCCACATACAGATTGGCCAGGTCTTTTTTCTTCGCAGCCTTTCCGATTAGTATCAGGGCTATTATTGCAACAACTGCAACTACCCCTATAATGACAACTGACTTTTTCATACTACTTTCTATTATTGTATTGTTGTAAGTTTTCTACTTTATCCGGAATTTTCATGATCTGAAATTATTCCAACGGCATTTTGTTTTTTCAAGCATGAAGTTCCTGGAGTAATTATTCCTCTCAAATTTCAGGAGGTGATTGTGGTGCAAAAATATTCAACTGCACCCTATCATTAAACGTTTTAACATCTTTTAATGTTTATCCGTTTAATTGCTCCGGTTTAAAGACACTCATGATTATCCTTTTATTCCGCGGAGGCCTTAAAAAAAGAAAATTATTTGACTTTTTTAACAATTTCGATTACCCTATCAGCAAGGTTCTCAGCCTCTCCGGGAGTCGGACCTTCGGCATATATTCTCATGATGGGTTCGGTGTTCGATTTCCGGATCTGCACCCATCCGTTACCGTGTTCAATCCTCATACCATCCCGCTCGTCGATCTCATGACCGCTGAAATGCTCCCTGACTGCGTCGAGAATCCGGGAAAAGTGGATTCCTTCCGGAAGGTCAAGCCTTTTCTTTGCCATGAAATAGTCGGGATATGTCCTCCTCAGTTCTGAACATTTCATCCTGCCAAGTGCCAGATGCGAGAGGAAGAGTGCAATGCCTGCAATTGCGTCGCGGCCATAGTGAAGCTCAGGATAGATTACACCTCCGTTGCCTTCACCGCCAATAACGGCTCCCCGTTTCTTCATCTCCTCAACAACATTTACCTCTCCCACTGCTGCCGTGAAATATTTTCCTCCATGCTTTTCAGTTACATCTTTCAGTGCCCTGGTGCTTGAGAGGTTTGATACGGTGTTACCTGGCCTTGATGCCAGAATATAATCGGATACTGCCACGAGGGTGTACTCCTCCCCGAACATTGAGCCATCCTCGCAGATGATTGCCAGACGGTCGACATCGGGATCAACAACGAAACCCACATCAGCTCCTGATCCGGCCGTCAGGGAGGATATCTCAGTCAGATTTGCCGGAAGCGGCTCCGGATTATGGGCAAAATGTCCGTCAGGCGTGGTGTTAAGCTCTATAATCCTGCTGACTCCAAGCGATTTCAGCAAAGCCGGAACAATAATGCCTCCCACTGAGTTCACACAGTCAATGGCCACAGTAAAATCAGCTGCCTTTATAGCCTCACAGTCAACCAGATCGAGTGCCAGTACCTGCCCGATATGTATGCTCCCCCATGAATCATCATGAACATAGGATCCGTAAGCATCAAGCGGAGCATAATAAAAATCTTCCGCCTCAGCAATACTGAGCAGTTCGGTGCCGTCAGCTGCCGAAAGGAATTCTCCCCTTTCATTCAGAAGCTTAAGCGCGTTCCATTCGGCTGGATTGTGACTGGCGGTTATAATAATTCCCCCGTGCGATCCGGTTCCTGTTACAGCCATTTCCACAGTGGGGGTGGAAGCCAGACCGATATCGGTTACATCTATCCCAAGACTCCTGAGTGTGTTGGTAACGAGTGAACTGACCATGCTTCCCGACCTGCGGGCATCACGACCGATTACAATCATCAGCTTCTTATCCCTGTGCCGGCGGCCTATCCATGTCCCGTACGCTGAAGCAAATTTTACAATATCAACAGGCGTAAGGCTCTCACCCGGCTTCCCTCCAATTGTACCCCTGATTCCTGAGATGGATTTTATCAATGGCATATGCTTCCGTTTTTAGTTGCAAAAGTGCAAAAGTAACCCTAAATCATAATATTGTCAAATAATTGTACCTTTGCAACCTGAATAAAATCCATATGGAACAAAGGAAAAATCTCCGGGCCTCCCGCCCGAAGAGGGAAAAATCCGGATCAGAGAAAGAAACTGCCAATAACAGCGAAATGCGACTGAACAGATTCATCGCCCACAGCGGCATCTGTTCGCGCCGGGAAGCTGATGAGCTTATAGCAGGGGGGCTCATCACGGTCAACGGGAAAGTGGTTACCGACCTTGGAACAAAGGTACTGCCCAGTGATGATGTGAGGTATGGCAAAAAGAGGCTGAGTTCAGAGAAAAAAGTCTACATCCTGCTCAACAAGCCAAAGGGTTATGTAACAACCGTGGAAGATCCCCATGCCGATAAGACCGTGATCGACCTGATCGGAGATGCCTGTACCGAAAGAGTATACCCGGTAGGTCGCCTCGATAAGTTGACCACAGGTGTCCTCCTGCTAACCAACGACGGTGACCTGACCGGAAGACTTACTCACCCTAAATATAAAAGGAAAAAGATATATCACGTGTTCCTTGACAAAGCAGTCACAAGGAACGACCTCGAACAGATTGCAACAGGAGTGGATATCGAAGGTGAAACCATTGCTGCTGATGCCGTCTCTTATGCTGACCTTGACGATAAAACACAGGTCGGCCTGGAAATTCATTCAGGCCAGAACAGAATAGTCAGAAGAATCTTTGAAAAACTGGGCTACCGTGTAAAAAAGCTCGACAGGGTATATTTTGCCGGACTGACAAAAAAAAACCTGCCGAGAGGCAAATGGAGATTCCTTACCGATAAGGAGATAAGCATGCTGAAAAGAGGAATATTCTAAATAACAAAAATGAATCACAAATCAGGTTTCGTAAATATCCTTGGAAATCCCAATGTTGGCAAATCAACCATTATGAATGCATTGGTTGGTGAAAAGCTGTCTATAATAACATCAAAAGCGCAGACAACACGTCACCGGATAATGGGTATCGTGAATGGTGAGGATTTTCAGATTGTCTATTCAGATACTCCGGGCATACTGAAGCCGAAATACAAGCTCCAGGAATCGATGATGAGTTTCGTGGATATTGCCCTCACCGATGCCGATATAATACTATATGTAACCGACGTTAAAGAAGCGATGCGCGATGATACGGGCTATACTCTGAAGATACGCGAAACAGGAATCCCGGTAATCGTGGTTGTGAACAAGATAGATCTGAGCAATCAGACTGAACTAGAGCTCGTTACTTCCAAGTGGAGGGAGCTGTTCCCAGGCTCGCCCGTAATTCCAGTCTCGGGACTTAAAAAGTTCAATCTCGACACCCTGCTGAATGCCATCACAAGTATGCTGCCGGCCGGAGAACCATATTTCCCGAAAGACCAGATGACCGACAAATATGAAAGGTTTTTCGCATCCGAGATCATCCGTGAGAAAATCCTGATGCATTACCAGAAAGAAATCCCATACTGTTCGGAAGTGGAGATCGAGAGTTTTCAGGAAGAGGAAAAAATAATCAGGATCAGGGCCCTGATTCATGTTGCCCGCGACAGCCAGAAGGGAATTATAATAGGTCATAAGGGGGAAAAGCTTAAAAAGACGGGAAGAGAAGCACGACTTGATATGGAAGATTTCTTCGGCAAAAAAGTATTCCTCGAAATGTACGTAAAAGTCACAAAGGACTGGCGGGAGAAGCCGTTAATACTCAAAAGATTCGGATACAGGTAGTCAGCCTGAATCCATAAAATTAAAAGATGAGCAAAATTGCAGCAATAGTCGGAAGACCGAATGTAGGCAAGTCAACCCTTTTCAACAGACTTACCGAATCGAGGGAAGCCATTGTCGATGAGGTGAGCGGAGTCACACGCGACAGGAATTACGGATCGTGCACCTGGAACGGCGTCACATTCTCGGTAATTGACACCGGAGGTTATGTTAAAAACTCCGATGACATTTTTGAAGAAGAGATAAACAAGCAGGTGATGCTTGCCGTTGAAGAGGCCGATGTCATTTTATTCATGGTAGATGTCACAACCGGAATAAGTGATCTGGACACAGGTGTAGCTGAGCTTCTCAGGAAAAAAGCAAAGCCGGTTATCCTTGTGGTGAACAAGGTCGACAACAATGAACTTATTCCTGAGGCCGCCGAGTTTTACAGACTTGGCCTGGGCGATTATTTTACTCTCAGTTCCATGACCGGAAGCGGTACCGGAGAACTTCTCGATCATCTGGTGAAACTGCTTCCCGACCATCCTGAAGAAACCCTGCCTGATATACCCAGGATTGCAATTGTAGGCCGGCCAAATGTTGGCAAATCATCACTCGTAAACTCCCTTCTCGGTGAGGAAAGGAACATAGTCACCCCACTTGCCGGCACAACCCGCGATTCTATTTTCACACGATTCAATAAGTTCAGTCACGATTTCCTTCTTGTTGACACTGCCGGACTGAGAAAAAAATCAAAAGTCAGCGAGGATATTGAATTTTATTCGGTGATGAGGGCTATAAGGTCTATCGAGAGTTCCGATATATGCCTCCTGCTTATCGATGCAACAAGGGGGCTGGAGTCGCAGGATATGAATATCATATCGCTGATCCTCAACAACAACAAGGGAATGATTCTGCTTGTAAACAAGTGGGATCTCGTAACAAAGGAAAACAATACCGCTCTGGCAATTGAGAAAGAGATTAAAGCCAAGACGGCACCCTTCACAGATTACCCCGTATTATTCATTTCGGCTACGAACAAGCAGAGGATACACAGGATACTGGAAACAGTCGACAGGGTCAATGGCAACAGGAACAGGAAAATCTCAACCTCGGAACTCAATAATGTTTTTCTCAGGATAGTGAACGACAATCCTCCTCCCGCATCAAGGGGCAGACATATCAAAATCAAATATGTTACGCAGCTTCCTGTCTATACACCCTCATTTGCCTTCTTCTGCAATTATCCCGACAGCATTAAGGAGCCTTATAAAAGATTTATCGAAAACAGGATAAG
This sequence comes from Bacteroidales bacterium, assembly GCA_016936695.1. GTDB lineage: Bacteria > Bacteroidota > Bacteroidia > Bacteroidales > VadinHA17 > LD21. The sequence goes on from JAFGXK010000314.1 coordinate 5,372, forward strand.
GGAAAAATATGACTTCAGCGGGGTGCCCTTAAGGATATTTTTCAGGAAAAAATAGTTTACTTTGGTGTGATTTTTGTGCAAAATGAGGTATTATCACCAATATATGAATATCAAAGTTATCCCGGTTGTCGTTCTGCTTTCCCTGGTTGCTTTTGCATCCTGCGGAAAAATTGAGAGCCTTCCTCCCGAACCATATATCGAGTACACAAGCTTCACCGTTTTTGACACACTCGACCAGCTTGGAAATCAGGTCCGGTCAGGACGGCTGAAATTTTACTTTGAGGATGGGGACGGAGATCTCGGACTAAACGCTCCGGAAGGCACCGAAGAATCAGATACGATAAACCTGTTCATCGAACTCTTCAGGATGGAAGAAGGGAAATCTTCTCCCGCCCAGGAAGACGATCCCTACAGGGTAAAGGGATTCAGGATCCCATACATGGAAAGGGAAGGAAGGAATAAAATACTCAGGGGAGACATCTCGGTCGATTTCAGCTATTACGAAAATTCAGCCGAAGATTCAATAATATACGATTTCTATATCCGCGACAGAGCTGGAAACATCAGCAACACTGAATCGACATCGGTTATCCCGGTCTTTTATCCCGGGATTTATGCGGAATAAGAAATTTACACCTTTACTCCCATGAACAGGATATCATCCACCTGTTCATAATCACCTTTCCATTCAGTCAGGAATTTCGTCAGAGCCTCCTCCTGATCATTTATTTCAAGGGGTGAAATTTCCTCAATTAACGCCTTGAGGCGTGCAATCTTCATTTTCTTGCCTTCGGGTCCTCCGAACTGGTCGGGCAAACCGTCGGTGAACAGGTAAATTGAGTCTCCTTCATTCAAATAGTACTCCTGATCGTCAAAATATTTTTCAGCTACCATTTGTCCTCCGACCGAAGCCCTGTTGCCTTTGATGTAAAAGGATTCGCCTCCGATTACTATCAGCACCGGCCTCATTGCCGAGGCAAACCTCACATGCCTGTTGCTCATTGTGAATTCACAGACCACTATATCCATCCCGTCGTTTGACACACCCAGATCAAGATTCTGGTTAAGGGTTGAAAATATCTGCTTGTCGAGCATCGAGAGGATCTCCGATGGTTTTGTTATGCGCTGCCTTGTCACAATATCCTGAAGAAGTGTGGAGCCTATCATCGACATAAATGCTCCGGGTACTCCATGTCCTGTTGAGTCGGCGCAGACCAGAATGAAATGGTCATCATCGAGCTGATCGAACCAGTAAAAATCACCGCTCACAATATCGCGCGGATAGAAAAGCACAAATGCATCCGTAAAGTGTTCCTTCAGCCGTTTCAGGTCGGGAAGAATGCTCGCCTGTATTCTCCTGGCATAGTTGATACTGTCGGTAATCTCGAGGTTCTGTACCTCCAGTTCAGCCTTTTGCTTCATTACAACCTGGGTTCTTGCTGCCAGTTCCGATTCAAGATATTCCTGGAGCTTCCGGTGAGCCTTTTCCCTCTCCCTGATTATAAGCGCCACTACTCCTGCTGATAACCCGATAAGCGATAAAATGAACCACCAGGTCCTCCATACAGGTTTCTTTATGTTGATTTCAAAGACAAGAGGATTTTCCTGCGTAATGCCATCCTCATTTACTGAAACCAGGTTGAACCGGTACTTACCGTCGCTTAGATTGTAAACCGCTTCGCGGGTTGGTGACGGAGCCGTCCAGTCATCATCAAAATTCTCGAGATATGTGCTGTAATAGACTTTTTCAGGTTCGCTGAAGTCTATGCCTGTGTAATTGACCCTTACTGTGTAACGCTTTCTGTAGGGCAGTGAATATGATTCCCGGTAAGGATATTCCACATCATTAATGGTAACCGAGTTTATATTGTTGCGAGGGGCTGAACCGGATTTGCGGTCCTTTTCCCTGTCGTAAATAATCACTCCCTGGGTGGTGCCGATAAAAATTTTGCCATCAGGCGATTCATAGATAGCTCCTTCGTTACATGTACCGCCGTTGGCAAAGCTGGTGCTTAAAACTTTTGTCCGGCCGCTTTCGGGGTTGTACCTCGAAATACCCTGCTGATGGCTTATCCAGATATCGTCGTTGCTGTCGGCAAGTATCGCATAGGCATAATTTGTCATGAGTCCGTTTGCAGTGGTGAGCGATTTGACTGAATCGTCGTAGAATTCAAACACGCCGTTGCCTTCGGTGGCTACCCATACGGCCCCCCTGCTGTCCATGTCGAGCGAAATGGCCTTATTCAACAAAGTGCCGTACATCACCTGGCCGGATTTGATTATCCCCGAATCGGGGTCGATCCGGTCGAGCCGCTCGCTGTTGGTCGCCACGTAACCGCTGCCGTCCTCCAGCAACAGGATCTGATTTATATAATTATGCGCGAGACCTGTGTTCATAACATAGCTCTGCTTCAAAGCTGCTGTCTGACGAGAGATTATATAAACGCCGTTGATGGTCGAAAGCCATATGTTGTCGCCGAAAATGCGGATGCTTGTTATATTGTCGGCACCGGTATCACCGGATCTGTAAAATTCCCTGAGTTCACCCTTCGGGCTAAGCAGGAAAAGACCCGTACCCTTTGTACCTATCCAGATGTTTCCTTCATTGTCGATGTAATAAGACCTTGCCTCAATGCGTCCGCCCTGTAATGGCAAAGGGGTGAATGAAACCGCTTTGCGGCCGGTAAGGCTGTAGGTATAGAAACCTGAAGGAGTGCCCAGGATATAATCCTCTCCCATCCTGCCGGAAAAGATTATGCTTCGTGGCATGTTGCTGCCTCCGGGAACATGAAATTCGAATGAATCGGAATTCATTATCGAAAGACCGTTTCCATTGAAGCCAAGCCAGATATTCGTTTCAGAATCCTCATAAGCAGTCATCACATAATCGCCTTCAAGACCTGATGATTTATCCAGGAAACGGATGGATGCAATTGAATCGGTATCTCCGGAAAACTGCACTTTTACGGCACCCTTACCGGCGGTTGCGATCCATATATTATCCCTTGAATCCTGCATTACTGATTTTACAGGCAGGGCCAGGAGCGACTCTGAGCCCCGGAACCTTGAAAGAGATCCGGTATCACCCGATAGCTCAAAACGAAATATCCCGTTACCGTCGGTTCCCACAATGAAGCTTCTTCCGTTTTTCATTGGAGTTATTGACATCACTCTCGAATAATCGAATCCTTCCACGGAGCCTTTGACGGCAAGTGCATTCCCTTCAATCCTGCAGACAAGCAAGTTCTCCTGCGTTCCGATCAAAAGCTCGCCGGAAGGAGCCAGAGCAGCGGAAAACATTGTCGGATCAGCCTCTGATTCTATACTTTGTCCTTCACGGGGATTGTCAGGATCAACCAGAAAAACCGGCATCCTTTGAGAAACAACATATATTTTACCGTCATTGCGCTCAAGTAGAGCACTTATCCCCGCACCTGAAGAGTTAGGAAGTATTGTCTGATGAAGCTCGTTCCCCGATGAGTAAAACAGAGTTCCGTCGTTGCAACCGAACCAGAGTTTTCCTCTGCTGTCCCTTATCGAAACCGTCGGATATCGTCCTGATGCGGAATCCTGAAAATTCACCCGGAAGAAGCTGAACCCGTCAAAACGGGCCAGGCCTTCGGTGGTTCCCACCCATAGATAACCATTGTTATCCTGAATAAGAGTGTAGATCACCTCGCTGGGCAAATCATTTTCTTTCCCGTAATTTCTGAACCTGTATGCCTGCCCGGATGCTAATTCCGCAAGCATAAGAAGGCATACCAGGACGCCAAACCTGATCCTCTGTGCAATTATCATCTGAGACTACCTATTTTGTTTTTTTCCTGACCGTAATTACCGGCTTGTAAACCGGCACTCCACCGATAGGTGAGCTGAAGAACTGAAGGGCATCTCCCCTCTGGTTTTCCAGCGACACCACCACATTATTGTTCTTTACAACATAATCCTGTCTCTTGTGAAACTGAAAATCAAGTGATTTGCCAATCTCAGCAGTCTCAACGGGGATCACCGACACCTTCTCATTATCCTCTCCGGATATAGGCACAGGCAATCCCTGCTTGTATGTCGAAACCACAAGGATAACACCGTCATCGTCCCAGTCGAAATTCCTTTGCTTTATTGAAACGATCCCTGTATCAACATACGGATAGATATGGGAGACGCTCTTGTTGTCGTTCCACATTCTGAAGGTGTACTCGTAGGTGAAGGCATTGGCGCCTTCAATTGGGATCTCGCTGTTCTTGTCACTGCTCAGGAAGTACCTGTAAAGATTACCGTCATCACCTGTAATCCCCTCGCATACTATCTTGAAAATATAGCTTCTCCATTTTTCATTGTAATCCCCTTCGGTCGGATTAAAAGGGCCGAATTCATAATAGCGGTTGTCATAAGTCGGTTCGCTCCCGAAAACCCTTGAGGCCAGAAGGTTCCCCTGCTTGTAATTGTCTGAATTCTTCAGCCCTCTCGATTCAATGTTTTTATCGGGATCGACACCCTTGCCGCCATAAACCGAAAACATTGTCTTTGAATCAAAAAGCCCCTGGATTTCATCATTCTGCCCTCCTGCGTCAGGGTCAAATACCTTTATATAAAACTGCCTGTTGAAATCCTTTGGTATTGTAAAAAAGAACAATGAACTGAAGTCATCATCTCCCCACGAAGTTTCCCCAAACTTACCGAAAGTGACGAGAAAAGGGATGTTTTCATCCTTTCCCGGAACTGCCTGCCCGCTGACCGTCTCATGCGGCAGTGACGCGGCAAGCATCAATAAAACAAGCAACTTTATAACAACACTCCCTGATTTCATGAATTATATATCGTTTGTGAAAATTTTCAAGGTTTCCTTCCTATTGTGATACTCTTTGTAACGCATGCTTCCCGTGTAATCCCCCCCTCTCCAGGTTTAGAAGATACGATCAGCTGAACATTGAATGTTCCGGTTCTGGTGAATGTCTTCTCCACATTCTTCCCGATACCGATAGTCTCATCCCCAAAGCTCCAGTAATATTGTGCGATATCCCATCCGGGAAGATTGGTGCTGTCGGCGCTGAATTGTACAACAGTTCCGGTATCTGCAAATTCAGGGCTTGAAATATAAGGCTGTTCCACCGCTTCTACCACAAGCATTTCTGATTTCTGGTTGAGCTTGACCTCTTTCGTCACCAGGTTGGTCACGTCGAGCTGAACAAGATAGCTGCCCGGACCTTCATAGCAATGTTCCACTATCCGTCCGACAGCCTTTTGCCCGTCGCCGAATTTCCATTCATACCTGAATGGCATGGTGTCGTACCTGACTGCATTCTCCTCAACGAACTCATAACAGTAGTTATTGATCTCAAGGGTGTCGCAGTCAGCCTTCCTTATAATTGCAGAGGTGAATTCATATATATCGTCATTCCTTCTCCTGTTCGAAGCAAAATAGCCTTTCCTCAGGTCAGGCATTGCGACAAAGGAAAAATCATCCGAAGAAGAGTTGACAGGCGCCTGAAGCTGAATAGGGACTCCCCATTCACCTTCAAACGGATCGGAGCAGTAAACATCGAGGCCGCCCATTCCTCCCTGACGGTTTGATGAGAAATAAAGCCTGCCCGATGCGTGAATGCAGGGAAAATTGTCGGCAGCTGTCGAGTTGATTCCCTGCCCGGGGTTGACCGGAGCGGTCCATTCGCCGTTTACCCATTCGCAGAACCAGATATCCGAACCGCCCAGCCCGCCCGGCATGTCGGATGCAAAATAAAGGAACCTTCCGTCATTGCTTATAGAAGGCTGACCCATGTCAAAATCGGTTCCGTTATATTTGAACGGCTCTATCGAATTAATCCGCGTACCTGAAAGCTGTGCCTTGAATATCCCGCTGTGATTCCGGAACTTCCTGCTTCTTGATTGCGCTCCGGTTTCAATTTCGCTTGTGAAATATACTGTCTTCCCGTCAGGAGCAATACAAAGTGGTCCGGTATTGAACTGGGCGGTCCTGTCGCTTTCAACAGAAACGGGCTTTCTCCAGTCGGAAGTGTCTTTCTTTTCTGCAATATAGATACTGTAGAGCCTCCTGTTGTCGAATGAAGTCCTGTCGGTAACACCGCTGAGGCGCCTGTCGGAACAGAAGAGAATCCCGTCGTCGGTTATCACAGGCGAGATTTCACTGTAACCCGGCATATTGAATGAGAGACGCCTGATCTCGAAAGGAGATTCTTCCTGAGCAACGACGCTGTTCACTGTCAGGACAGCTGTCAAAAGCAATAATATATAGCGAACCTTCTTCATTACGATCAGAAATACCTTGGATTAGCGGCACTTACCTTGTACCTGAATTCATACCTCAGAACAAACTCCGTTGAACCCTTTGAAAAAGAATTCATCCTTCCAAAGGGATAATCATAAGAAAATCCAAACATCAGCTGATGATTAAGCTGAACCTGCAGGATGGCCACCGCAACCTCTTCAGAAACCCTCCATGAGCCTCCTGCCCAGATAAGGTCGGCAATAATGAAATTGCCGTTTATATCAAACTGCCTGAGCTTGTCGGTATCCCCCAGAGAATAGTCAATAAGAACCGACGGCTTGAATTTCAGAATAGGAGCTATTTCTATCAGCCCGCCTGCCGCAATAAGGAATTCGTACTGCCCGAAATCGTGATAGGGTGATGCGGTTCCATTGCTGTTTCGTCTGTAATTAAGAAACGACGGAACAGCCAGCCCGGCAAAAATCCTGTCGGAGAAATAGTAGACTCCTGCGCCGGCATTGGGCAGTACAAGCGATTTTTCATTCGATTGGAAGACCGGGTCGCCCGGATCGTTTAAAAGCAATCCTGTATAATCGGTATTGGAGAGGTCAACTCCTGCCTTAAGCCCCATTGAGATTTTGCCTTTTCTCAGCTTAATATGATATGCATAACTCCCGTAAAGGCTTGTTGATCTGGTCGCTCCGAAGTTCATGAACTGGGCTGTCATACCCAGGGCCACCCTGTCGTTCTTCATAGGAGAATGAAA
>JAFGXK010000315.1 GCA_016936695.1 Bacteroidales bacterium
ACAAGGATCCGGAGACAAACCGTCTCGACAGGGTTTATATTTACGATCATCGCAAAAACCGTGGAAACAGCGATGTAATATATGCCGACTCTGCCTACATGAGAGTCACTCCTGACGAAACAGCAATGTCGATGGTAATGTTTAACGGATACTCATACAGTGAAATGCCGGAAAGAGAACCGGGTGGTGAGGAGAAAAAGCATCCTTTCAGGAAAGACGTTTTCAGGGAACAGACAATAGTCGTGTCCCTTTCGGGGTTTGATCTGGAGAGGACCGAAATCGACCTTTTCAAGACCAACGCGGCCATGAAAAACATTGCGCAGCTCACCCATGACATTGATTCCCTGAATAAAAGATACACCACAAAGGTGAATCAGAATTTCAAGGAGTTCTCACGTACCCTTCTGTTCACGGAAAGAAACCAGAATGCCATGACAGACTCGGCAAATCAATCAGGCGGAAGGTCTGTTCCCGAATTCAACACCAGTTTCCTGTACGATTCACTAAGGGTGATCGAAAAGAAAACCGCAGTTTCAAGGGCAATTGCAAATATAAAGAGCGCCAGCAACTATCTGTCAACACAGGGAGAAAGTCTTCATACCGATGTCAAATTCATCAAGCGTTACGAGGTGAACTGGAACAAGAAATTCACTCTCTCGGTTGCCTGCCTAGTCTTCTTTCTTATCGGAGCCCCGCTGGGTGCCATAATAAGAAAAGGCGGACTGGGGACACCCGCTGTCATATCGATACTGTTCTTTGTGATCTGGTATGTAATATCGCTATCGGGAGAAAAGCTTGTGGAAGAGAATCTTGTCAGTACGGCTGCCGGTATGTGGGCATCGACATATATCCTTCTGCCCATCGGGATTTTCCTTACCTACAAGGCTTCGAGCGATTCTGTAATAATGAATATTGATACATATTTAGCGTTTTTCAGTAAGATAAAGGATTACCTTTACAGGCTGTTTATCATCGGAACGAAACGCAGATCGTCCGTTAAAGAAAAAAATTCTGACAAAAATGGAAATTAAGCTTAACACGATTGAAGAGGCCATCCAGGACATCCGTTCGGGAAAACTTATTATTGTTGTGGATGACGAAGACAGGGAGAATGAGGGTGATTTCATATGTTCGGCTGAACTCATAACACCGGAACTGGTAAATTTCATGGCCAAGCACGGCCGCGGACTCATTTGCGTTGCGCTTCCCGAGGAGAGATGCGAGGAACTTGAACTGGATCTCATGGTGGGAGTCAACACTTCGCTTCACGAGACCCAGTTTACGGTTACAGTTGACCTCCTGGGACCTGAAACAACAACGGGGGTGTCAGCAAAAGACAGGGCCCTTACAATCAAGGCACTTGTGGATCCTTCAACAAAGGCAACCGACCTTGGACGTCCCGGTCATATATTCCCGCTCAAGGCAAAATCGAAAGGAGTGCTCAGAAGGGCCGGGCATACAGAAGCTGTTGTTGACCTTACAAGGATGGCGGGATTACAGCCCGGAGGAGCGCTTGTGGAGATAATGAATGACGACGGCACAATGGCCAGGCTACCCGACCTTGAAAAACTAAGGCAGAAATTCAACATAAGCATAATAGCCATAAGGGATCTTATCAGGTATACCCTTGAAAGGGACTCCATTATTGAGAAAGGAGATGCAGTAAAACTTCCGACTGAACACGGGGAATTTGAGTTCATCGCTTTCCGCCAGAAGAGCAACAAACTGGAGCATGCGGCACTGGTTAAGGGAACATGGACCAGGGATGAGCCCGTAATGGTAAGACTTCACTCTTCATGCTTCACCGGGGATATCTTCGGTTCGATGAGATGTGACTGCGGCTCCCAGCTTCACAAAGCCATGGAGATGGTTGAGGCCGAAGGGAAAGGGGTTGTAATCTATCTCAACCAGGAAGGCAGGGGAATCGGCCTGTTTAACAAGATAAAGGCTTACAAGCTCCAGGATGAGGGTATGGATACAGTCCAGGCAAACCTTAAACTGGGATTCGGTGAAGATGAAAGGGATTATGGTGTGGGAGCCAGCATAATGAGGGAACTCGGACTCGGAAAGGTAAGACTGATTTCAAACAATCCAGTAAAGAGAGCAGGTCTGGAAGGCTATGGCATCCAAATAGTTGAGACCATTCCTCTTGTGATCCCTGCCAATAAGTATAATGAATTCTACCTTGAGACCAAGGCCAGCAAAATGGGTCATAACCTCACCTGCTATAAACACTTTGCAAAGGATTGATTTTTTTCCTAGATTTGCATTATATAAGGTCTGATACAATCTATGAAAAGTCTGAAAGTGGCGTACATGGGGACGCCCGAATTTGCTGTGGCACCTCTTGGTTCATTGCTGATGAACGGTTATAACGTTGTTTCTGTTGTCACTTCACCAGACAAACCAGCAGGCCGTGGAATGACCGTAAGGAAATCAGCCGTCAAACTGTTTGCCGAATCAAATTACCTTCCCATTCTTCAGCCCGAAGATCTCAGGAGCCCTGTGTTTTTAGAAAGACTGAGGCGCCTTAATGCCGATATCTTCGTCGTTGTGGCCTTCAGAATGCTTCCCCGCGAAGTGTGGACCATACCCCCCTGGGGAACCATCAACCTTCATGCTTCCCTGCTACCGCAATACAGGGGAGCTGCCCCGATAAACCATGCAATAATCAACGGGGAAACAACCACAGGGGTGACAACCTTCCTCATTGATGAGAAGACAGACACCGGCAATATTCTCCTCCGTCAGGAGGTCTCTGTTTTTCCGTTTGAGAATGCTTCCGACCTTCACGACAAGCTAATGAAACATGGGGCACGACTGGTGATCAAAACTCTTGAAGGACTGGTAACCAACTTCATCCGGCCAAAGCCTCAGTCAGATTTCATGATGCCCGGAGAAAAAATGAAGAAAGCCCCAAAAATATCCCCCGGGTTCTGCATTGTCGACTGGGATCAGGAGCCTCACAGGATACACAATTTCATCCGGGGCCTTTCAACCTATCCTTGTGCCAGATCGGCGTTTAAAAATGAATCAAAAACCGTTGCTTTCAAGATCTATGAAAGTCTGCCGGAAACTGCCGAACATCAACTCGATCCGGGCCAGATCGTATCAGACGGAAAAAGTTTTATTAAAATAGCATGCAGGGGCGGATTCATAAATCTTCTAAGCCTGCAGATTGAAGGAAAAAAGAGACTCAGCATCGCGGATTTCCTGAGGGGATTCAAAATAGAAGCCTATTCATTAACAGCCGTTTGAAGCTGTTTATCCAGGGAAATTTACGAACTCCCGGTATCACTCCGCAGTTATTGTCTCCCTTAGCCAGATTTTATCTCCCGCCACGGGTTCCATGCCTTTGCCCATACGATTCATCTCGAGAAGGCTCTTAAGCTTAACAGCATATTTTTGAGAGATCGCATGCATTGTTTCACCGGCAACCACAGTGTGAAAATCCATTCCTTCAGAAGCTTTATCCTTTTTAGGTTCGATATACAGGGTCTGACCCGGCCTGGGAGTAAAAGAATCATCAAGATCGTTGAATCTCGGAAGCTCCCAGCTGATAAGCTGGAATTCCTTTTCAATCTTTTCCCGGGTATCGCCCTCTTTGACGACAATGTAACGGACCCTGTTGTTCTCCATTATTCTTGGAACCCTGGCCATGATATCTCCGAAGGTAATAGCGTCCTGTGCTGTAGTTACAGGTTCGGTTGAAGCAGTTTGAGCCGGCGGAGTAATAGCTTCGGCGGTTGTTTTTCCCTGAACAATTTCCTGTGGTTTTTTCTGCTTAGGGGGAACAGATGCGGTAATTCCCCTGTCAAGGTCAAATAGCCTGTATTCCTCAATCTTCCTTATCAGCATGTTGTCATAGTCGGGATTGGTCGCATACCCTGCCTTTTTGAGTCCGCGTGCCCATGCCTTGTAATCTAGCGGATCAAGTTCAAAAAGGGAACGGTACCTCGATCCTGATTTCAGAAAATCGGAATGATCATAATATGATTCCTGAGCGCTTCTGTATTTTCTGAAACATTCATTTCTGCGGTCATCATGTTTCGTCATTCTCGGACCGGTCCATCCATTATGACATTTAATGCCGAAATGATTGTTGCCTGTTCTTGCAAGGGTACTCCGCCCGTAATCAGATTCCACCATACCCTGGGCAAGTGTGATGCTTGCAGGAACTCCTGTCCTGCGCATTTCGCTGACCGCCAGATCGCGATACTGATTTATATAGACCTCGGCAAGGGCATTGCCGGCGACCGGAGTGATCATCGGCTTTGATACCCTGCATGAGGTCATGCCTGCAAAAGCCAGAACAAACAATAATAATATATTTGCAATCCTTCCCACGTTTCTCACATTTTCGCAAAAATAGGAAAAATGACCGGAGCATACCCGGTCTGCCGTCAGTGTGGCTGTTGATAGAATGCAAAGTTGTTAACAATCTAAAGCTAAAGGGATCCGGAAGAACAATGACTTATTAAATTTGCTATTTTTGTAATTAAAACATAATAAGAGAGTTATGTCAGAAATTAAAAATATATCCATTTCCTACAGGGAATTTCAGAATCATAATGAACTCAACGCTGAAGATCAGGAACTTATCAAAGTCTCGGAGGAGGCTGCCCGATCAGCTTATGCTCCATATTCACAATTCAGGGTTGGTGCCGCAGTACGACTTGAATCGGGAAGGATAGTGCATGGGGCCAACGTTGAGAATGCAGCTTTTCCGTCGGGCATCTGTGCCGAAAGAACGGCACTTGCAGCCTCAATAACCAATTTCCCGGATGACAGGCCTGTTACACTGGCAATTTCTGCAATATCTGACGATGGATCGGTCGCGGAACAGGTTACCCCCTGCGGTAACTGCCGCCAGGTAATTGCGGAAGAGGAAAGCAGATGGAACAGACAGATCAGAATTCTGCTTGCGGGGAAAAATAAAATTATTGAGCTCGACGGGATAGGTCAGCTTCTTCCGCTTCAGTTCAACAGGAGCAGCCTCAGGCCAGATCGTCCCTGATTATAAGCTGAAATCCTGCGCCATGAATATTCTTAATATTCAGCCTGGGGTCCTCTGACAGGAATTTTCTAAGCTTGGTGATATATACATCCATGCTTCTGGCAGTGAAATAATCATCCGAACCCCATATCTTTTTCAACGCCATTTCCCTGCTTATCAATTCGTTCGGGTTAAGAGCAAGAAGCTCGAGGAGTTGTGCTTCCTTTGGTGAGAGTTTTTTCTCATCGTCTCCTATTGTTAGTGTCCGGAGCCTGGAATTGAATACAAATTTTCCAATCTCGAAGATATCCTTTGTGCCGGTCTGGAAATCACGGCGGGTCAGGATTGCCTTAATCTTTGCAAGAAGAATTTCAGTGTCAAAAGGCTTTGTAACATAGTCATCGCCTCCGGCCCCGTAACCTTTCAGCACATCATCCTTCATCTTTTTGGCGGTCAGAAATATTATTGGGACCAGGCTATTTATCTTTCTGATCTCGCCTGCAATTGTAAAGCCGTCGACATGAGGCAGCATGACGTCGAGAATACAAATATCGAATGCTCCTTTCCTGAAGTGATCAACGGCATACTTGCCGTCATCAACCCAGTCGACCTGGAAGTCGTTAAGTTCCAGGTAAGATTTCAGGACCGAACCGAAGCTCAGGTCGTCTTCAACGAGAAAAATCCGGGCTGATTTCATGTTCATTTTAGTTATCGCTGTTAAATGGCAGGAAGACATCAAATCTGCTTCCCTTTCCAGGTTCACTTGTTACGGTAATATTTCCCCTGTGGGCGTCGACAATGGCCCTGACATAATTCAAACCAAGACCAAAACCCTTAACATCATGAACATTTCCGCTTGTCTGCCTGTAGAATCTTTCAAAGATCTTGCTCTGGACGCTCTTGCTCATTCCTATTCCCTTATCAGTAACAGACAATATAAGGCCCTTGTCGTTACTGTTAGTTTCTACTGTTATTTCGGGTGGTTCATGCGAATACTTCAAGGCATTGTCCAAAAGATTGTTAACGAGGTTTGAAAGATGCTCCGTATCACCTGAAACAACAGGTTCAGCGGCATTCAGATTAAGAGTCATCCTTCCGTTTTTCTGGTGAACCTGGATTTCGATGGTTTCAGCAGCCCTGGAGATAATGGAATGCATCGAAACATTCTCAAACCTGAAATCGATCTCCTTCTTGTCGAGTGATGCAATCTGCAGTATCGTCTCGACTTTCTTGTTCATCCTGCTGTTCTCTTTTTTGATCATGCCGATAAAATGCCGGATGCTGTTTTCATCATTTATCACCTTGGGATTGGTAATAGTATCAGCAGCAAGAGATATTGTCGCAATGGGAGTTTTGAATTCATGTGTCATATTGTTAAGGAAGTCGGATTTCATTTCCGAAATCCTTTTTTGCCTTATCAGGAAAAAAAGGCTTAGTGCAAAGGTAGCCAGGATGATAAAGGAAAAGAGCAAGGATCCGCCAAGAAGCCATGACATAGATCCAAGAATATAATTCCGCTTTTCGGGGAAAATGACGGAAAGGATAAGGTTCTGCCCCATTATATTGTCGGGGAAAAGACGGACCATATAACTGCTCTTAAGAAATTCATTCTTCCCGGCCTTCCTGAAGGTTTCGTCCTTTATCTGTCCATCCCTGATAACAGCAAATTCAAACGGTGTTTCGATTCCGGAGAAATGAAGGGACCTGCCAAGAACATTATGAACCTCGGCTGGATCAAGTTCCATGGTCTTCTCCCATTGATAAACCTCTGCAATCATCTCCTCGCTCATTGCCTGAAATTCGCTTGCCCTTCGCCTGACCCGATCGATGAAATCCCTTGTGTTGACAGGCGGAGAGGACTGGATCGACTGTCGTGATTCAAAGTCAACAGGCTCCTGGTAAAAAGTTGTATCGGTTCTGGTTATGACTGGTTCATTGAACCTGACGGTGCCGGTTGAATCAACGGTGCCGGTCATCGACTGACTTGTAACACTGTAGTTGTAGCTTTTCCCATCATTGGATGAATAGCTCCCAAAACTCATATATGACGACACGTCGGCTACCTGTGGATTGAATGACGAAGGAGAGTTAAAGAAGAAATCCATCTTACGGTTTGACTCAATGGTTTGTGCAGCATCATTAAGACCTGCAAAAACAGCCCTGTTAAAAATATCATTCCTGATTTTCAGGGCATTACTGATCCAAACCATCTGCACCCAGATGATCCCGGTGATGGAGATCAGCATCATTATTATCAGGCCGATGAATTTATTCTTGCTCATGGCGCAAATTTAAGTTTTTCTCAAATCCCGTAAAAGGATTTAACTTTTCCTTAACTCTTATTAACCTGATTTTAACTCTGTTTGATAAGAAGCGGGGTATCTTTGCAGAGGTTGAGATCAGAAGGGAATCCCTAATGGGGATGACAAAAGAACAAAGACAGGAGTTATTGCTTTCATGACAAAAGAAAATGAGTCTGGACTTTCCGGGCTCATTTTTTTCATACCTCCACATTCCTGAAAAGTTTCCAGACGTCTCCGGCAGGAAAAGGAGCAGTTATCGTAATTTTTTCTTTTTTAACAGGATGAATAAATTCAAGCCGTCTTGCAAGGAGACAGATGCTGCCATCTTCATTTGACCGAGGATAACCATACTTCAGGTCTCCTTTTATCGGGCATCCGATGCTTGCAAGCTGCGCCCTGATCTGATGATGCCTTCCTGTGTGGAGTTCTACCTCAAGAAGAAAAAAACGTTCGGATCTTCCTGCAAGACGGTATGTAAGGCTTGCCTGCTTTGATCCTCTTACTTCAGTATCATAAACATAAGTCTTATTCTGCTTCTCATTCTTTTTCAGATAATGAGTCAGGATATCCTCATCTTTCGGCGGCCTGTCATTTACAATCGCGAGGTAAGTTTTCCTGACTTCACGAGTGCGGAATACCTCATTCATGCGTTCAAGGGCCTTGGAGGTCCGGGCAAACAGCAGAACCCCGCTTGCAGGTCTGTCGAGCCTGTGAATCAGACCAAGGTAAACGGCTCCAGGTTTTTTGTACTTTTCAGCAATATATTTTTTAACGGCTGAATCGATTGCTTCATCTCCGGTACGATCGCCCTGCGAAAGAACAGAGGGCTTTTTCAGGACAGCTATCAGATGATTGTCCTCAAATAATACTTCAACCATTAACTGTATTTAATATTGTTCCTTTTCGTTCGGAAAATCCTTTGAACGGACATCACTGATATATTGCCCCACGGCTTTCAGGATTTCATCATGCAGGTTGTGATATCTCCTCAGAAACCTGGGGGAGAATTCCTGGTTGATGCCCAGCATATCATGAATAACAAGAACCTGCCCGTCGGTTCCGGGTCCCGCCCCTATTCCTATCACAGGAATTTTCAGTGTACCGGTGACTTCTTCAGCCAGTTTTGCCGGTATCTTTTCAAGCACAATGGCGAAACAACCCAGCTTCTCAAGTATCCTTGCGTCTTCGAGCAGGCGGCGGGCTTCATCTTCCTCCCTTGCCCTGACGACATAGGTCCCGAACTTGTGAATAGACTGAGGTGTAAGACCGAGATGCCCCATTACCGGAATACCTGCCGAGAGTATGCGCTCTATTGATTCAGCAACCTGCTGTCCGCCCTCGAGCTTAACAGCAGACGCTCCGGTCTCTTTCATAATTTTTATTGCTGACGCAAGTGCTTCCCTGGAATTACCCTGGTATGTTCCGAATGGAAGGTCAACAACAACAAGAGCCCTCCTCACGCCTCTTGACACTGATGCCGCGTGGTAAATCATGTTGTCGAGCGTGATAGGGAGTGTGGTGTCATAACCTGCCATCACGTTGGACGCAGAATCGCCAACCAGAATTACGTCTATTTCGGCTTCGTCGATAATCCTCGCCATCGAAAAATCATAGGCGGTCAGCATCGCAATTTTGTCACCGTGGAGTTTCATTTCCTGAAGGACATGAGTCGTGACTTTCCTGACAATTTTGTTTACCGACATTAGTATAAAGATTTGATTCCGGAGACAAAGCTACGAATTTACGGCAGAGAATGGGAATGACACGGAAAATGTTTTTGTCATGTCATGCCTTTGCAAACCATCATGCCTTTTTGTCACTTTAGTCAGACTGTTTAATCCCCGGAGTGCCATAATTTCATAAAATTCACCTGGGACGGCTATGGCATAATCATTGCAGTTCAAAGAGACAATAATTGAAATTTCTTAAAAATCATAAAATGGGAAAGATAATAGGAATCGACCTGGGAACCACAAACTCATGCGTCGCCGTAATGGAAGGGAATGAGCCTGTAGTGATCCCTAACAGCGAAGGCAAGAGAACTACGCCTTCAATAGTTGCATTTGTTGAGAATGGAGAACGCAAGGTGGGTGATCCGGCCAAGCGTCAGGCCATCACAAATGCCCAGAAGACAATTTATTCCATCAAACGCTTCATGGGGGAAACGTATGACAAGGTCAATACCGAGATCAAACGCGTTACCTTCAATGTCGTCAAGGGTGACAATAACACGCCAAGGGTAAAAATCGACAACAGGTTGTATTCTCCTCAGGAAATCTCTGCCATGATCCTTCAGAAAATGAAAAAAACTGCTGAAGACTATCTTGGACAGGAGGTAACCGACGCGGTTATAACCGTTCCGGCTTACTTCAGCGATTCGCAGCGCCAGGCCACAAAAGAAGCCGGAGAAATTGCAGGATTGAATGTAAAAAGGATCATTAATGAACCGACAGCCGCATCACTTGCCTACGGACTTGATAAAAAGTCGCAGGATCTCAAGATCGCCGTTTTCGACCTTGGCGGAGGTACTTTCGATATTTCGATTCTGGAACTTGGAGATGGCGTTTTCGAAGTGAAATCGACCAACGGTGACACACATCTGGGAGGAGACGACTTCGACCAGAAAATAATTGACTGGCTTGCCGAGGAGTTCCTGAAAGAAGAGGGGGTTGACCTCAGAAAAGATCCTATGGCTCTCCAGAGACTTAAGGAAGCTTCAGAAAAAGCCAAGATAGAACTCTCAAGCACCACATCCACCGAGATAAACCTGCCATACATAATGCCGGTTGACGGAATTCCCAAGCACCTTGTCAAGACTTTAACCAGAGCACAATTCGAAAAGCTTTGCGACAGCCTCATCCAGGCATGTCTCGAGCCCTGCAAGAAAGCTCTGGCAGATTCGGGTCTCAAGAACTCGGAAATTGATGAGGTCCTCCTGGTGGGCGGATCGACAAGAATTCCTGCCATACAGCAGCTTGTAGAAAAGTTTTTCGGTAAAACACCTTCAAAAGGAGTTAATCCCGATGAGGTTGTTGCAGTTGGTGCAGCTATCCAGGGCGGAGTTCTTACCGGAGAGGTAAAGGATATTCTTCTTCTCGACGTAACTCCCCTGTCGCTTGGAATCGAAACCATGGGCGGAGTAATGACAAAACTTATTGAATCAAATACCACCATACCAACCAAAAAAGCAGAGGTGTTCACAACGGCTGCTGACAGCCAGCCTTCTGTAGAGATCCATGTTTTGCAGGGTGAAAGACCAATGGCAACAGGCAACAAGACTATCGGGCGTTTCCATCTCGACGGAATTCCACCAGCCCCCAGGGGTGTGCCCCAGATTGAAGTCTCTTTCGACATTGATGCAAACGGTATACTACACGTAGCCGCCAAGGACAGGGGAACCGGAAAGGAACAAAGGATAAGGATAGAGGCATCCTCAGGACTGAGTGACGATGAAATAAAGAGAATGAGGGAAGAAGCCAGGGCAAATGCTGAGGCCGATAGCCTTGCAAAGGAAAAAGTTGACAAGATTAACAGTGCTGACAGCATGATTTTCTCAACGGAAAAACAACTGAGAGAATTCGGCGATAAGATCCCGGCCGACAAGAAGGCAGGCATTGAAAGCGCACTTGCCAAACTTAAGGAAGCTCATAAATCGCAGGATGTCGATGCCATCGATAAGACTCTTGCCGAACTGAACTCGATCTGGCAGTCAGCTTCTGAAGAGATGTATAAAACCGCTCAGAATACGGGGCAGGCTACTTCGCAACCAGGACCTGAACAACCCGGAAGCGGAAAAACACAGTCGGGAAATGATGAAGTAACAGACGTGGACTTCGAAGAAGTGAAGTAATACCTGGTTCATGATAAATTGCTTGAGGCTGAATTCTTTTCAGCCTCTTTTTTTGTACTTTTGTCAGGGATATAGGATTACTTCTTATGAAAGATAGCATTGCAGCAATTTATATAGTGTTACTATCTTTGTTTCCTTTCGCTGGTATACAGGGACAACAAATCAACAGAAGCGACCAGGATGGAAAGAAACAGGGGAGGTGGATAAAAAATTATCCGAACGGGAAAGTGATGTACGATGGCTTTTTCAAGAATGATAAACCGGATGGTGAGTTCAGGAGATATTATGAGGATGGAGCACTGAAATCGCTGCTGGTCTTCAGCAACAACGGAACGGAAGCAAAGGTTATATTATACTACCCAAATGGTCTCACTGCTTCATCCGGAAAATACATCAACCAGTTAAAGGAGGGAAAATGGCTGTTTTACTCATTCACTGAAAAAGATCTGCTAATAAGTGAGGCAGAGTATAAGGAGAACAAGCTTAACGGTATCATGATCAATTATTACCCAAACGGCAAAACAGCTGAGAAGATCATATACAAGAATAACCTGAAACATGGTGAATGCCTGAAATACTACCCTGCCGGAACCCTGACCCTGAGGACGAACTACGAAAACGGAAAAATAAACGGAAGGTTTGAAGCATTCTATGAAAGCGGCAAACCTGAAATGACAGGTCAGTACAAGAACAACCTTAGAGAAGGACCATGGGTAATCTACAGGAATGACGGAAGCCAGAGATTCAGTACCGTCTATATCGCGGGTATTCCCGATAACCGCAGCATCGACATTTATGAATCAGAATACATTGATTCACTTGAACAGATTAAAGTCAACATTGCCGATCCTGAAAAAACGGGTGAAATATGGTAAGGGGATTTATAGATTCTGCCAGACTGAAATTTGCAATTGCAGCTCTGACATATCTGATAATTATCCCTTGTCAACCAGGTAAATGTCAGGAAAAGACCTGGAATTACTTCTACAGAATCCATTTCGTCGACAAGGGAGACAATGATGTCTCCGGGTTTTCGCCTGAAGACCTTCTTTCAGATAGAGCAACAGAGCGAAGGAGAAAGGCAGGAATTGCCGTGCCTGATTACAGAGATCTTCCCGTATGGGAAACGTATACGGACCAGATCTCATCAACAGGACTGACTCTCCACTGCACTTCAAAGTGGATGAACACGGCATTGTTTAAGTCATCGCTACCGGTCGAGCCCGGAATACTGGATCAATTTCCCTTTATAAAAGAGGTGGAAATCGTCAGGAGTCCCGAAAACAAAGGATATTCAAAAGACAAGGACAAAATTGAGTATGCCTCCAACGACCTGCCACCATATGACAATTCCCTGGCAATGATAAACGGGATCAGAGTGCTCAATTCCGGACTTACAGGCAAGGGTGTACTTATTGCTGTCATCGACGGAGGATTTTCCAATGCCGACCTTATTCCCTCACTCGACCATCTCCGAAACAGGAACGGGATAAAGGGAACCTATGACTTTGTAAACAGGAACGAATTCGTTTATGACTATAATGATCATGGCACTGCCGTTATGTCGGTTCTTGCAGGAAAGATTCCCGGAGCAATTGAAGGAAGTGCTCCCGGCGCCGATTACTGGCTGCTCCGAAGTGAAATTACCGAATCTGAATATCCTGTGGAGGAGGATCTGTGGACAGCTGCAGCCGAGTTCGCCGACAGCATAGGAGCTGACATAATTTCATCATCCCTGGGATACTGCACATTCGATGATCCCCTGATGGACTACCGGTTTTCAGACATGGACGGCGACAGGACCTTCGTCAGCCGGGCTGCAGATATTGCTGCATCCTTAGGAATCCTGGTTGTTAACAGTGCAGGCAACGAGAGAAACACACCATGGATTAGAATAATCGCTCCATCCGACGGGGATTCGGTACTGGCAGTTGGAGCGGTCAGCGGAGACAGGATAATATCCTCCTTTTCCTCAGCAGGACCAAGTTACGACCGGCAGATTAAACCAGATATCGTTTCACAGGGAGTAACCGTTCCCGTACAGGTCAGTCCTGCAATGATATCAAGAGCCAGTGGAACTTCCTTCTCATGCCCGTTAATTAGCGGAATGTGCGCCTGCATAATGCAGGCTGTTCCGCAGGCAACCAACATGGAGATTATTTCAGCTCTTCAATCGGCATCTGACAGATACCTTGCTCCGGATTCGTTATACGGATTCGGAATACCCGACATAGAAGAGACAATAGCAATTCTTCAGGATAAACACCTTTCGAAACCAGTTTCCGGAATAGTTGTTTTCCCGAATCCATTCAGGAATGAGCTGTTCATTACTTTTTCAGTCATGCCCGAAAAACTCACTGTTGAACTTTTCGACCAGAGCGGAAGGCTTATGATGAAAAGAGATTATTCAGACTTTATCAGCAGGAGCCTGATGCTTGACGACTTGCCAGTTCCGGGAAAAGGCGTTTATTTTGTAAGACTCATCACTCCGGACGAAATATACATTCATAAGATTATTAAGGTCGAGGATCCCAGATGAATGAAAAACTGTCACTTACTGAACTGCAGCTGGTAATTAAGGATTCCCTTTACCTGGCTCTGCCGGATATGTACTGGGTGATTGCAGAGATCTCGGAGATTAAGCAGAATTACAACGGACACTGCTACCTGGAGCTGATTGAAAAGCACCCCGATGATATTAACATCAGGGCAAGAGTAAGGGCAGTGATCTGGAGCAGCAGGTACCGGTTCATTAAAACATTTTTTGAGAATTCCGCCGGTGAGTCACTGAGAGAAGGCCTGAAGATCCTTATCAGGGTAAAGATCGAGTACCACGAAATTTATGGGCTCAGTCTCGTGATCAACGATATTGACCCGGCATTCACAATTGGTGATATGGCAATCAGGCGCCAGCAAATAATCAGAAGACTCGAAGAAGAGGGTGTCTTTACAATGAACCGGGAGCTTGAAATCCCATTGGTACCGCAAAGAATAGCAGTGATCTCCTCCGGCACCGCGGCCGGATATGTTGATTTTATAAACCACCTGAAATCGAACAGTTTCGGATACGTATTTTATACGGCACTCTTTGACACCCCGATGCAGGGAAAGGAAACTGAAGCCGGTGTGACTAAATCGCTTGAAAAGATCGCTTCACACCTCGATAAATTTGACATAGTGGTTATTATAAGAGGAGGAGGTTCACAGACTGATCTAAGCTGGTTCGACAGCTACTCCATTGCCTATTACATAACACAATTTCCGATTCCGGTGATAACAGGCATAGGACATGATAAGGACCTGTCGGTGACAGATCTGGTGGCCAATATGCCATTAAAGACTCCCACAGCAGTGGCTGACTTTCTGATCGAACGCATGAATGAGGCAGCTAACCTCATCATGGAACTAAGCAGCCTGATTATCGATCAGGTAAAAATGATGCTTGATGAAACAAAAAAAGGAATAGAAACAGCCATGCTAAGGCTTTCTCCGGTCACCAGAGTCATGATTTCCAATTTCCGGGAACTCCTCTCTTCAGTGGTAATCGATATGTCCAGAACAGGTAATAACTTCATAGTCAAGGCAAATGCGATACCCGAAAACCAGAAGCACCGATTGACCTCCGGATCCGGTTCACTGATAATAAAAAAAACAACAGCTTTAAACCATAAAAAAGAAATTTTTGCAACAATCAGCAGGAATAACATGGCTGGCATTCATAACCGGCTGACAGGATTTGAAAACTCACTTAAAATTCTTGATCCGGAAAACGTACTTAAAAGAGGATTTACAATAACTTCAATCAACGGGAAAATAATTAAAAAAGGAAAGTCGCTGGGGGAAGGCGATATTATCGATACCAGATTCAGCGATGGAACAATTTCAAGCAAGGTGGTAAAGGAAGCTTAGGAAGAAGACCGGAGACCGGAGACCGAAGACAGAAGACAGAAGACAGATAAATGCTGAATTACAGGAGGTAAGAAGTAATAACATTCAAAATATTGTTGAGATGACAAAGAAGGAATTTTCGTTCAACCAGGCAGTTAATGAGATCGAGAAGATACTTAAGGAAATTGAAACTGGCGAAATGGATGTCGACAGGCTATCGGCAGAAGTCAGAAAAGCTTCCGAGCTTATAAGGCAATGCCAGAAAAAGCTGAAGACAACCGAGGAGGAAATAAATAATATATTCCGGGATCTGGCTTAGCCTGGGACATAAGAAAAACCCGCGGAACGGGAGTTCCGCGGGATTTCTTTACTACCCTAAACCTAAATCCATGAAAAAAACTCATGTAACCAAAGCGGTTACTACTTATGATTGTATAACGTAATAAATGTAAGCAATGTTTCACACATTACCTAATATTTTCAAACAAAGTGATCATTTTTTATCAACACCCGCCTTGCTCTCCTTCTCAACTCCAAAAACATCCTTAATTGCTTTAATGAAAGTGTCTTTGGGCAATGCCCCCATTGCCATCTGAGGCTGACCATCAAGGGGTACGAATAAGAGTGAAGGAATACTTCTTATTCCAAACACAGCTGCGAGTTCCTGCTCTTCCTCGGTATTCACCTTGTAAATATCAACCTTGCCCTCATACTCCTTAGCAAGCTCTTCAAGTATCGGAGCTACCATCTTGCATGGTCCGCACCAGTCAGCATAAAAATCGATCATACAGGGCTTATTACCTTCGAATTTCCATTCCTTATTGGTTTCATAGTTGAATACCTTGCTTTGAAAAGTCTCTTTGGTCAAATGCTCTAACATTTTTTTCTTTTTTTATTATTAATCATCAATCACTTAATTTCTCCAACACACCAATCATCATACCAAAGAAGGGTATCATGAGTATTTTATATAAAAATAGTTAATAATTGTAACTTTGTCATGATTAATTAACAATTTGTCACATATATATATGAACATATGTCTTAATGACAATATTTTCAAACTGCTTTCTGAGGTACTAACAGCTGAAAATGCCGGGGCATGGGTTATTGGAGGGTATGTTAGGGATCATCTGCTTAAAAGGGATCATGCCGACAAGGATATTGATATTGTGGTATTGGGAAATGGTCCGGACATTGCAAGAAAGGCTGCCAGGAGGCTTTCACCGGGCATCAATGTATCAGTATTCAAGAATTTCGGAACAGCAATGTTCAGATATGAAGATTATGATATTGAGTTTGTCGGAGCCAGAAAGGAATCATACTACCACAGTTCAAGAAAGCCGGTTGTTGAAACAGGAACTCTAGAAGATGATCAGAAAAGGAGGGATTTCACAATAAATGCACTGGCAATAAGTCTTAACAGGGATACTTACGGTGACTTGCTCGATCCTTTTAACGGTATGGATGATCTTCGGGAAAAGATAATCAGAACGCCTCTTGACCCTGACATAACTTTCTCTGATGATCCGCTGAGGATGATGAGAGCGGTCAGATTCGCCGTTCAGCTTGATTTCCACATCCAAGAAAGGACGTTTGCTTCAATTGCATCAAATGCAGAAAGGATCCGGATAGTTTCACAGGAAAGGATTCTTATTGAACTGAACAAGATCATAATGTGCAATAATCCTTCCAAAGGATTCATCCTTCTCGAAAAAGCCGGTCTGCTAAAGATCATATTCCCTGAACTCGACAATCTTAAAGGTATTGAGAAAAGAGAAGGGAAGGCACACAAGGACAATTTCCTTCATTCTTTAAAGGTCCTGGATAATATCAGCAGGACAACCGATAGTATCTGGCTGCGGTGGGCTGCCCTGCTTCACGACATAGCCAAGCCGGCAACAAAAAAATACGAACCTGAAACCGGATGGTCTTTCCACGGACATGAATTTCTTGGAGGTAAAATGATCCCGGAAATATTCAGAAGACTAAAGCTTCCGATGAACGAAAAGATGAAATACGTTAAGAAGCTTGTAGATCTGCATCTTCGTCCGATTGCGTTGTCGCAGGAAATAGTAACTGACTCAGCGGTCAGAAGGCTTCTGTTCGAGGCGGGCGATGACATTGATGACCTTATGATGTTATGTGAAGCCGACATAACTTCGAAAAATGAAGCCACAAAAAAAAGGCATCTTGAGAACTTCAGGCTGGTAAGACAGAAACTAAAGGAAATTGAAGAAAAGGATGCCATTCGCAACTTCAAGCCTCCGGTCGACGGAAGTGAAATAATAGAGACCTTTGGAATCAGTCCCGGCAGGGAAGTAGGCATTATAAAGAACGCGATCAGGGATGCAATCCTGGATGGCATCATCCCGAATGAATATGAACCGGCAAGGAAGCTTATGCTAGAAAAGGGAAGGGAATTGGGGCTGACGCCTGTGACAACCTAACGGACAACCAGGTCGAGCAATATGGGAAGATGATCGCTGAATCCCCCCTGATAACTGTAACCACGGTAGGTTGAGAAAGGGATCATGCCAGGATACTTATTATCATTCTTCAAAAGAAAATCAGGACTGAAAATCCTGAAATGCTCCTTACCGGTGTCCAGTCCTTTATTGCTGTCCAGTAATCCGCCGGAAACTATTATCTGGTCAATCATCTCCCAGGTTCCCTGATACCTGTAGGTTCCGCCGGCCCCGGCAACTTTTCCGTCGGAGAGATTAATAAGCGAACAATTAACAGGGCTTTCCGGATCAATCAGTTCCGACATCAGTGGATCGGAGGGAGTGCAATTGAAGTCGCCAATGATCAATACCTTAGCATTACCATCTGAAGCTAAGCACAATGAATCAGTGGCATTCCTTACCATGTGGGCCATAACTTCTCTCAATTCTTCGCCG
>JAFGXK010000316.1 GCA_016936695.1 Bacteroidales bacterium
TACTGGTCGAGATAATTGGTGAAGTATGACCTCACATGTTCTGCACTCAGCTTGTCGACCTCCAGACCGGTTGCCTCGGGAGAAGCCGGCGAATTCTGGTGTCCGGTAAGTGAATAGCCAAGCCTTATTATAGCCCATTTCCCGGCAGGCGGGGTCCATTCAAGGGAGCCGTCTGTTTTCATCATTGAAGTCAGGTCAACCACATCATCCTTTTTCACCGCATCTTTAGCTTCAACTTCGGGTGTCGGGGCTGAATAAAGGTCTGTGGCAGTGGCAAAAGCGGCTTTCTCCTCGAAACGGTGAATGCGCTTTACAGTGTGAAGAACCAGTTCTGCCACTTCCGTTCCTTGCGGGCCCCTAAGCATGGCAGCATTGATTCCGAACATCTCGCCGAGATCCCCCAGGTCTTGTCCGGCAAAGGGAGATGCCTGAGGTGCTTTCCATGTAAAGCGGAAATATCTGGCGGTAACAGGATTAAAGGTCAGGGTTTTCTGGGTTACTCCGCCGGTTACTATATCGGTAACCTTGTTGAAAGACTTGCCGTCGTCGCCGGCTTCCAGTGTTCGGGTGGTGGCATCGGCGCCGAAGCCGAACCTGCCGGGATTGCCGCCTCCGACTATTGTCAGGGCCTGAACAGTAACAGTTTCATTGAAAGAGAACTGAATCCATGAGTTCTCTCCAGGTCTGGTATAGGGTAATAATGTTGAGGTTGCCAGGTCGCCGTTAGTAAGGGAAGCCAGATTGAATCGGCCGCCGCTGGATGTTACCACAGGCTCAAGTTCGTTCATTGACAGATCCGTTTCAGGCAATCTGTAAGCCACCACAGCTGCGTCAGCGTAAAATTCAGGGATTGGCGCCGGGCTGCCTCCGGCAAGTGACGACATTTCTGCCAGCGGAAGATTCTGGAAGGTACCCGTAGTTGATGGAGGTTTCGGGAGAGTTCCGTTAAAAGGCTTACCTCCTTCCACCCTGGTTTCAGTCCAGACAAATTTCTTCATTGCCTGTTCGGGAGTAACCCACGGACCTCCGCTCTCGCTCCAGCCGGGAGAGCCGGCAATAGCCATCTCGAGCCCGAGTGAATCGGCCAGCTTCGTTGCATGGAGGAAGGCTTCCTTCCATTCAGGTGTCATGTACACAAGTCTCTTGTCAACGATCTGAGGTGTAGCCAGTGCAGCATCGAAGTTCTGAAAGCCCCCGATGCCCACACGTTTCATCCATTCAAGGTCAGCGCTTATGCCCTCCCTGCTTATGTTTCCGTTCATCCAGTGCCACCAGACGCGGGGCGCGGCTTCATGGGGAGGATTGATGAAACCCTTTTCGATCAGGGTAAACTCATCATTTGATGGTCCCTTGCACATTACAGATGTAAGGCAAATGATTATGCAGGAAAAAGCGATTACAAATATCTTTCTGCTTTTCAGAGGTACAAATCTTGCTGACATACGATTGATTTCTGTTAAATTCAGGTCCAGGTTATAAATGTAGTGAATTCCTTTCTTCCCACATCGGGTTCCGGGAAATCTAATCGTACAAGAACCAATGGATGATGGATACCCTGCGGCAATATAGTTATTAGGAGGGCGTAAAGGCGTAAAGGCATAAAGGTGTAAAGGCATAAAAGTGTAAAGGCATAAAGGCTTAAAGGCTTAAAGGAATAAAGGCACTAGATATTGCGCCTTAAGCCAAGACCTCACGCCTCACGCCCCACGCCCCACGCCTTGTACCTGATCAGTTGACCGTATACAGAGTCAATGATTCCACATCCTTGATAAAGATCCTGTTGCCCGACACTATGGGATGTGCATAAATGCCGGTTTCTGCAAGTTTAAGCTGTGCTGCCTTGTTGAATTTCTGTCCGTCGGGCCTCAGAACAACAAAATGTGAATTGCTTGTCAGTGCGATAAGAACCTGGTCTGCATCGACAATCGATCCGAAATTCTGAAGGGCGGTCTCGTCTGTCCAGGCCGTTTGTCCGGTGGCGGCGTTAATGCAGAACAGTCTGCTCTGGCTTGAAATTCCATACAGAAATCCATCCTTCAGAACCGGTGTGTTGTAGACTGTTGTAAATTCGGGATTGATCCAGAACTTGCTTACCGTATAACTGTTCCCTGTCTTTTTTATTTCTGCGGCATTGACACCGTTGTTAAGACCTGTATAATAAATCCTATTCCCGTCTGCAACTGGTGAAGCAGCATTGTTGACCCTTCCTGTTCCAACCGGAGTCTCCAGTTCCCAGAGTTGTTTGCCGTCGGCCAGGTTGAAGCTGACCAGCTTTGTCTGTCCCTGGAAAACCACCTGTTTCGTTCCGTCAACAGTCATTATAACCGGCGAACCATAAGGCGGCGCTTCTCCTTCAACTTTCCATTTTACGGATCCTGTGGCCAGGTCGAAAGCAATAAAAGTTCCCGTTTTGGGGCCTCCAAGGTGCGCATAGCACACACCCGAACTGATTACCGGTGACATTCCTGTGAAGAACTGTGGAACCTGACCTTTATATTCTTCATTCCGCCAGAGGAGCTTGCCTGTGGCAGCGTCGAAACAGGCAATGTCACCGCCTACACCAACGGCAACCGCTTTGCCCTCGGCAACGGCAACAGAGCTTCTTGGTCCGGGATGGGAAGCCGCTGGCCCGGTAACGGCAGGAGTCGGATATCCGGCTGATTGCCATAGCTGTTTTCCGTTTGCAACATCAAGGCACTGAAGGACTTCATTTTCACCAACCTTTGAGTAAACATAAATCCTGTCTTTCACAAGTGCCGGAGTCGCATCTCCAAGACCCACTTTTACTTTCCATTTTTGGGTTAGCTGCTGTGGCCAGACAGACGGATTTTCAAATCCCGTTACCTTGCCATCACGGTTTGTGCCTCTCCATTGCGGCCAGTCCTGGGAATGACTGACGAGGGTAATCATTAACAAGATGAAGCAAGTGGTTAAAAACCGGCTGGTCGATGTTTTCATAATGCTGTATGTTTTGATTGCGGATTGAAAATGGTGTCATAAAGTAACACTATTATTGAAAGCAAGTCAATATGATTTTAGTTAAAATTGTAATCAGGTAAATGATATTCAGCATCTTCCGCCGGCTAAACAAACAAGAGGCAGAGCATTATAAAAGTAACGGCTCCCAGCCCGGCCACCCACAGTCCTTTTGTCCTTTTTTTCGTCATGAAGAAGATCATTATAAAACCCGTAAGTGATACTACAATCAGAAAGGCAGCAGTGATATCAATTATCGCATTCCATTTGATTCCGGTGTAGCTGCCCTTATGGAGGTCGTTCATGGCTGCAATTAAACCGGCTGAAGAGGCTACCAGCTCATATGTGCCGGTTGTGCGGTCAATCATGCCATATGCAGTATAACCGGGTCCGTCGAATGCCACGGTGCATTCCGATTCCGATATCCTGAATTCCGTCAGGTTGCCCCTGACTTTGTGCTGATCCCTGACATATTCCAATATCCTGGATTTTTCCACTGAAGCGGTATCGGTTCCGGCAATCCAGCCCGGAT
The DNA here is from genome assembly GCA_016936695.1 of Bacteroidales bacterium. Classification (GTDB taxonomy): domain Bacteria; phylum Bacteroidota; class Bacteroidia; order Bacteroidales; family VadinHA17; genus LD21. The sequence goes on from JAFGXK010000316.1 coordinate 3,509, forward strand.
CAACATTTCCCTTCAACGTTTCCACCTTCTGACGGTTTTCAGTCCAGGAAGGATGGTTAAGGGTTATACCGGTGAATGCAAAGAAAAAGAGAGCGGCAAAACTGAACATCGAAAGATAAAGATGTACCCAGCGGGTCCAGCCGCAAAAAGATTTCTTTTCCATTTATTTGGATGAAGTTATTTCAGGATTCACCTTTGTGTACTCTATGACAGCCGAAGCTATTTCAATGCCTCCTTCCAGGTCTACGCGCTTCGGATCTTCATTCATCTCGATTTCCCTGCTGATCAGCTGGTATGTTCCCCTTTCGCGGACTGCCTCAATATATATTGTATATTTTCCTGGCGCCACTGTATTGCCGCCATCATCAACAAGGTTCCATTTAAGGGTGTACTTTCCCGCAGAACGTGTAGCGCCGGTTATTGCATCGACGAAATCAAACTTCTGGGCCTTCTCGAAATGTTTTGCGTACCAACGTTTTAAATCCGGCAGCCAGCGGTTGTTATTATACCAGAGTGCCAGGGTGCGGACGGGTTCGGATTTTTTGTTTTCCACCCATATGGCAACGAAAGGTCTTGGTGATCTGCCTTCAAAGCGCGACAGTTCGAGCTCAATGTTAAGTTCAAAATCCTGGACCGGATCGGCGCTTTCTGTCTGCAACCTGCTGAATTCACTTTGAGTATCGCAGGTGTTCAGGATGTCGGAAGAAGTGACCAGGACTAGTATTACTGCCAGAATTATTGCATAAAGTATTTTCATTTATCTTTTTTTATGGGTCAAAATTATTCTTTTACCATGCTCACTTTCCGAAAAACAGCTGAAGCATCAAAAATGTTATCTGAACCTGTCTTACTGGCATCTGAACTGTCTAAAGTATTCCCGGGGGGTAAGGGCGGAGGAAATAGAAATTGAGGGCGGATCCCCGGCGATTCAAAGCCTTAAAACACAGCTTCAGGGATTGTTTATGCTGGTTGACTCATAATAACCGGTCGGGGAATCAGCAATTCTTATCTTTATATCGGTAATTATTATTTTTGAAACTAAAAAGTGAATTTCTGTCATTCCGGACTATCAGATGCAAGCAAAATCATTCAGGCAGTATTTTATCATAGTGGTGCTTCTTTCGATAGCCATTGCCCTTACAATCCGGTTTCCATTTATAATGGAGCTTCTTTTTGAGGACGGAGACAGAGGAGGCAGCGGAAGTCATCATCACCGTGAGTTTACTCCCGATTTTGCACATTTTTTTGTCGATACGGCTATCTCGTTCATTGTGGCTCTTGTGATGTTCATAATGAATTATTTCATTTTGAAGCCGACCGACAGAAATAGCCATATTACTGCAATCCGGATTGTACTGGCGGTTAGTCTGACCATTCTTCTGGTATCTATTCTCAATCACGGTTTGTATTCTGTATCCAGTATTTTCGATACACGTCCTTCCGGTCGTGGACGAAAGAATGAGTTCGAATTCATAAACTTTTATGTTTCGGCTCTTGTTGTAGGTTGCGTGCTTATCATAAGGCTTGTCTTTCAGAAACAGGGAATCAAGCTGGAGTATGAAGAGCTGAAACGTGAGGCCCTCCAGCGGCAGTACGAATCGTTAAAGAATCAGCTCAGCCCGCATTTCCTTTTCAACTCTCTTACTGCACTTAAGGTTTTGATACAGGATGCTCCCGACAAAGCCCAGAACTATGTCAACTCTCTTTCAAAAGCTCTCCGCTATACTCTGCAGAGCAATGAGAAGCAGCTGGTTACACTGCAGGAGGAAATGGAATTCATGCATTCATACATCTATCTTATCAGGATGAGGTATGACACCAACCTGATCGTGAACCATGAAATTGACGAGAGCCTCTTGTTATTCATGCTTCCACCGCTTACAATTCAGACACTTGTTGAAAATGCCATCAAGCATAACGAGATAAGCAAGCGTAAGCCTCTCAAAATAGATATTGTTACCACTGAAAAGGAGAGTCTTTTTGTAAGGAATAATATCCAAAAGAAATACACTGAAGAAAGCGGGACTGGTCTGGGGCTTACAAATCTCTCAAAACAATTCGAGATACTGATCGGGAAAGAAATAATAATTACCAAGACCGATAAGTCATTCACAGTCGAAATACCTCTTATCAAGCAATAACGATGAAAGCTCTGATTATAGAAGATGAGATCCTTGCTTCACGGCATCTGAAGCAGATACTGGCTGAGGTCGGAGATATCGATGTGATTGACACGCTTGAGTCGATTGCCGAAACCATCGAATGGTTTGGCAGAAACACGCAGCCCGATATAGTGTTCATGGATATACATCTTGCCGACGGTATTTCATTTGAGATTTTTAATCATGTGAGTATTACCTGTCCGATAATTTTTACAACCGCCTACGATGAATATGCTCTCAGGGCTTTTAAAGTGAACAGTGTGGACTATCTTCTGAAACCGGTCGAAGCATCAGATATAAATGCAGCTCTGAATAAACTGAAGACTCTTTCGGAAAATGGGTCGATTAAGACAACGCTGACAGGACTTATGGATTTTTTCAGAAGGGGACAAAAATACAAAACCCACTTTCTTATCCCGGCAAAAGGCGACAAGCTTATACCGGTCAGGGTCACCGACATTGCATGTTTTTTCATCGACACGGGGATTGTGAAGGCTATAACCTTCGACGACCGCAGCTACCGGATCGACAACACTTTGGATGAGATCTCGGATATGCTTGATCCGGATAACTTTTTCAGAGCTAACCGCCAGTACATTATTTCCAGGGAAGCAGTAAAGGATGTCTATTTTTGGTTCAGCGGACGGCTTTCACTAAACCTCAAGGTCGATACTCCCGAAAAAGTTGTATTAAGCAAGGCCAGGGTGCCGGAATTCAAAAGCTGGTTTTCGGGAAAGGGGCAGTAATGCTTGAATAGGAGTGGGGGAGAAAGGGAGAAGGGGAGACTTAACCAGCAACCTGAGCGAATTATCTGTCTTACGATTATTCATCCTGCATGGGAACCATTTCAGCCTTGTTTTTTACCGTTTCATGTTGTTTCATTGATGAAGGAAATTTCATTTTGCAATATTTACCAGACATATCATAACAATTTAAGGAAATATAAGATGAAGAGAACTTTTACCCTGTTTGCGATCACATTTTTAATGATGTTCAATAATCTGAAGGCTCAGGAGGCTGTAACCGTGGAACGTATGACCGATCATGTGACGTTTGACGGTATACCTGATGAACCACTGTGGGATAACCTGAGCAAATTTGAACTTACCATGCACCGGCCCAATTTTGGTTTGAATCCATCCGAAGAAAGTGATATCAGAATCGGGTATGATGATGAATTCCTTTGGATAGGAGCAAAGCTGTATATGCGAGATGCTTCAAAGATATTCTCGCCTACCAGGAAAAGGGATGAAGAACTGGAAGAATATGATGGGTTAGGCATTTTACTCGACACCTATGATGATAACGAAAATGCCCTGGCCTTTTATACCAATCCTTCAGGACTCAGGACTGACTATACTATTTCGGGTGATGCCCAGATGGCAGGAGGACCGGGTCCGGGTTCAGCCATGAACCTGAGCTGGAACACATTCTGGGATGTAAAGACGACTCTTGATGATAAAGGATGGTACGTTGAAATGAGGATCCCGTTCTCGAGTCTGAAGTTCAAGCCGCAGGGAGATGTTGTTACAATGGGACTTCTTATAGTAAGGACAATAAGCGCGAACAACGAAGTTGACACCCATCCTGCCATTGACCCGAAATACGGATTTATGTCAACAAACAAACCTTCCCTTGCAGCCGGAATTACATTCAGCGGGTTGCGGCCGACTAAGCCGGTTTACATTTCGCCGTATGTCATTGGTGGCTTCTCCCAGGACTGGATTATGAATGAAGATGAAACCGGATATGTGAAGAATGATCCTTATCCCGATTATTCAGGTAACGCTGGTCTGGATGTAAAATATAACATAAACAGCAATCTCACACTTGATCTCACTGCAAACACCGATTTTGCACAGGTTGAGGCTGACGATCAGCAGGTGAATCTTACCAGGTATTCGCTCTTTTTTCCTGAGAAGAGAATGTTTTTCCAGGAACGATCGAGCATTTTCGATTTCTCGCTTGGAGGCCGTTCGGATAACCTTTTCTACAGCAGGAATGTAGGCATATCCCGACGCGAACAGATAAGGATCCTCGGCGGCGCCAGGCTGACAGGACGAGTTGGCAACTGGGACGTAGGTCTGATGGACATGCAGACCGCCGAACATGAATCAACACCGGGAGAAAATTTCGGAGTGCTGAGAATGAGGCGGCAGGTAATAAACGAGAACAGTTATGTGGGAGGAATTTTTACGTCGCGGCTCGGAATGAACGGGGAGAATAACCTTGCTTATGGTCTGGACGGCATCTTCAGGCTTTTCGGGGATGATTACCTGAATGTGAAATGGTCGCAGACCTATGACAGTAAGCTTGATAACACTCTGGGATCTCTCGACCCGTCATTTTTCCTCGCCAACTGGCAAAGACGTTCGGAGAAAGGATTTTCATATGATCTTGAATATATTTACTCCGGGCAGGAATTCACTCCTGGAATCGGATTTGTCAGAATGGAAGCAGTTCAGGGTATCAATACAAATCTGAGGTACGGCTGGTTCCCCGGGGAAAACTCAAAGTTTTTCGATTATGGTATAGGTTTAAGATTTGAGCGATTTAACAGGCTTCTGGACGGTGATCTGGAGTCGATGATTATCGCTCCGGAAGTTGAATTTAATACAAAAAAAGGTCTTAGGGGAGGAGCTTATGCCGAATACCAGGAAGAAGGGGTATTGTTACCTTTCAACATTTCTGATAACATAGCAATCGCCCCCGGATTATATTCATTCTTTGGTGTCCGGACAAGATTCAATACTCCTGAAAATAAAAAGATTTCCCTGGGAATTGATTTTGATGCCGGACAGTTCTATGACGGAAACCGGAAAGGAACCGAGATTGAGGCAAACTTTAACCTCTCAGCAAGTTTCAGAATGGAAGCAGCCTATGAATTCAACGCTTTGCGGTTCCCGGAAAGGTCCGGCGATAACTCTCTCAACATCCATTCGGTAAATGTTAAGGCATTATACATGATGAGCACCAGACTATCGGCCTCAGCGCTGGTACAGTATGTCAATACCGAGGACGAGCTGATAACCAATTTCAGGCTTAGGTACAACCCTCGTGAGGGTAATGATTTCTATATTGTTTACAACGATTTCAGGGGAGTCAACCGTCTTAATTCATTGCCTGAAATACCTTCCTTCTTTGGAAGGACAGTGATGGTGAAATACACCCATACGTTTATACTGTAATGATTCCGGTCGCTTAATTCAGGTCACTCTGCCTTCAGGCGCATCAATGATGATCTCACGCCTCAATCCTCATACCTACCTAAACAGAAGCTGAGCAACCTCATAAAGACTCCGCCTCCATGTCTGGAACTCGTGCCTTGTATTTTCCGAGACATAGGACACAGCATTGATACCGGCCTCCTTTAATGCAGCAGCAGAATTTACGACACCTTCCGGTCGTTCGAAGCTGCCGCAGCTAAGGAATATCAGTTTCACCTTCGACTTGTCCTTTATTTCCTCCGGACTGTATACTCCGCCGCTCAAAAGCCCGTAATGGGAGAA
>JAFGXK010000317.1 GCA_016936695.1 Bacteroidales bacterium
GTGCAGACATCTGAGGAACTGGCCGATAAGATATATTTTCTGCCGGTGACTCCCGGTTTTGTTGAAAAGGTTATAGCGAAGGAGCGACCTGACGGCATTTTTCTCTCATTTGGGGGTCAGACAGCATTAAACTGCGGAACCAAACTGTTCAATTCCGGTATTTTCGAAAAGTACAATGTTAAGGTGCTCGGAACACCTGTCAGCGCAATAATAGAAACTGAAGACCGTGAACTTTTTGTTAAGAAGCTGGAGGAAATTAATATCAGTACACCAAAAAGCTTTGCCGCATCGAGTGTTGAAGAGGCGCTGGAAGCTTCAGAAAAGCTCGGATTCCCTGTTATAATAAGGGCGGCATATGCTCTGGGAGGCCAGGGAAGCGGTTTTGCCTCAGACCCTGACAACCTGAGGATACTTGCCTCCAGAGCCCTCTCTTACTCTGATCAGATCCTTGTTGAAGAGTCATTAAAAGGATGGAAAGAGGTTGAATATGAAGTGGTAAGGGATAAATATGACAACTGTATCACCGTGTGTAACATGGAGAATTTCGACCCTCTGGGTATCCATACCGGCGAAAGCATAGTTGTTGCCCCATCCCAGACCCTCACAAACAGTGAATATCATAAGCTCAGGGAGCTTTCCATAAAAATTGTAAGGCATATAGGAATTATAGGAGAGTGCAATGTTCAGTACGCATTGTCACCCGTTTCGGAGGAATACAGGGTCATTGAAGTCAACGCACGCCTCTCACGTTCAAGTGCACTTGCTTCTAAAGCTACAGGTTATCCGCTTGCATTCGTGGCTGCAAAGCTGGGGATCGGATACGGACTGCATGAACTGAAAAACTCCGTGACAAAAACCACAACCGCCTTTTTTGAACCGGCACTCGATTACATCGTATGCAAGATACCACGCTGGGACCTTAACAAATTCGAAGGAGTGTCGCATCAGATTGGAAGCAGCATGAAAAGTGTCGGGGAAGTAATGGCCATAGGCAGAACTTTTGAAGAGGCAATACAGAAAGGCCTCCGGATGATCGGATCAGGTATGCACGGATTTACCGGTAATCGCAATCTGAGTTTTGAAGACACCGAAAAAGAGCTTTCGGAGCCTACTGACATGAGAATATTTTCCATAGCTGAAGCTCTTGAAAAAGAAATGAGTATTGAAAGGATACACGAACTGACGAAAATTGACAAATGGTTTATCTACAAGCTTAAGAATATAGTTGACATCAGGAATGAATTATGCGGATTTGATGAAATTGAATCATTGCCAGGGGAACTGCTAAAACAATCCAAAATATACGGATTCAGTGACTTCCAGATTGCACGACATGTTCTCAAATCATCTCCGGCCGATATTGAAAAGGATCTGCTGAAGATCAGGAGTCACAGAAAATCAGCCGGAATTGTCCCGTATGTGAAACAAATCGACACTCTTGCAGCTGAATATCCCGCCGGCACAAATTATCTTTATCTTACATACAGTGCATCCGAACATGACATAACATTCAACTATGAAAAACGTCCGGTGATCGTTCTTGGGTCAGGTGCATATCGTATCGGATCAAGTGTTGAATTTGACTGGTGTTCCGTCAATGCAGTCAATGCACTGAAAAAAGAAGGAATAAGACCGGTGATGATCAATTACAATCCCGAAACAGTATCCACTGATTACGACATCTGCGATCGGCTTTATTTTGATGAACTGACTTTCGAAAGGGTCCTTGATATTATTGATCTGGAGTCTCCTTCAGGAGTTATTGTTTCAGTTGGCGGACAGATTCCAAATAACCTGGCAATGCGCCTATACGACCAAAAGGTACCGATAATGGGTACGTCTCCTCTTTCAATAGACAGGGCTGAAAACAGGCACAAGTTCTCGCAGATGTGCGACTCTCTTGAAGTTGATCAGCCAAAGTGGAAAGAGCTTACTTCAGTTGAAGACATTTTTGAATTTGTTGACGGTATCGGATTTCCTGTCCTTATAAGGCCCTCCTATGTTCTGTCAGGTGCTGCCATGAGTGTGGTATCGAACAGGAATGAGCTTTCGCATTATCTCAATATTGCCGCCCGTGTTTCAAAGCAATATCCGGTAGTTGTTACTGAGTTCATTGAGAATGCCAAGGAGATAGAACTTGACGCGGTAGCCAGAGAAGGAGAGATTATTGCTTATGCAATAAGTGAACATGTCGAATTTGCAGGGGTTCATTCAGGTGATGCCACAATTGTATTTCCGGCACAGAAAATCTATTTTGAAACAGCCAGGAGAATAAAGCGTATTTCCAGGAAAATAGCAAGCGAGCTTAATATTTCAGGGCCTTTTAACATCCAGTTTCTGGCGAAAGATAATGACATAAAGGTCATAGAATGCAATCTCAGGGCCAGCCGGAGCATGCCTTTCGTTTCGAAAGTTTTGAAAATAAACCTTATTGAGTTAGCAACAAGGGTGATGCTCGGCCTTCCTGCAGAAAAACCGAACAAATCGGCCTTTGATCTTGATTATGTCGGGGTTAAAGCTCCCCAATTCAGCTTTTCAAGACTTGCCAAGGCTGATCCGGTTCTGGGAGTAGACATGTCTTCTACTGGCGAAGTGGGTTGTATCGGAGACGGCTTTTACGA
>JAFGXK010000318.1 GCA_016936695.1 Bacteroidales bacterium
CAGAGACGCGAACTTGAAAAGATTGGCGAAAGAGCCCGCAACGGCGAAACCAATTACTTCCAGCTGCCCGACTCCGGCCTAACTCCGCCCAGAAATGCTCAGATTGCCAAATCGGACAAAATAAAACTTACCTGGGATACCAGCTATGCAGGAAGTGAACCTTTATCCCATTATGACATTGAAGGCGACGGAACCATTATCGGAACGGTGAAACATGTACCACAGGTTACAAGGGACCCCTTTACCTTTGAAGCCGGAAAGGGTAAGAAATTCAAGATCATTGCCGTCGATGTCACAGGAAGGAAATCGGAAACAGCTCTGCTGACCGTTTGATAGTTTGGCTGGCCGAAAATATCGTATAAATCATAATTTCCTAACAGGGAGTAAAAAATTCTTTCTTTTTGCTTCCTGTTTATATTTGAGGATTTCTCTATATATTTAAAAATTCAGATATCCATCTTTATACATGGCAACGCGAAGGCAATTCATAAAAATATCTGCTATCGGGGCAGGAGCCGTATTGGCAGGCGCGGCGGGGTTCAGGCTGCTGGCTTCGGAACAGGGGCAAACCGCACTGTTGGCTTCTGCAGGAGATCCACTCCGCCGAATCCCGACTTACTGCGAGGTTTGTTTCTGGAAATGCGCCGGCTGGATTTACAAGGATGAAAAAGGGGCAATAAAAAAGATCATAGGAAACGCTGAGGATCTTAACTGCAATGGCCGCCTCTGCCCCCGCGGAACTGGCGGCATAGGGATGTTTTATGATGAAAACCGCTTGCGTACCCCTTTGATACGTACAGAGGAACGCGGCAAACAGACCTTCAGGGAAGCAACATGGGAGGAGGCCTTTGACTATATAGCCGAAAAAATAAAGACGATATCAGCTGAACATGGCCCCGAGTGTCTCGCACTTTTTACCCACGGATCGGGCGGCAAGTATTTCTCCACCCTGCTCCGGGCCCTGGGTTCTCCTCATATAGCAGCCCCCTCCTACGCACAGTGCCGCGGACCCCGTGAAGTGGCCTTCCAGGCTACTTTCGGCGAGACAATTGAAAGCCCGGAAAGGACAGATATCCGCGATACAAAATGCCTCGTTCTTATCGGCAGCCATATCGGAGAGAACATGCACAACGGACAGGTTCAGGAAATGTCGGATGCCATCGACAAGGGGGCAACCATCATTACAGTCGATCCACGTTTCTCGACTGCTGCAGGGAAATCGAAGTACTGGCTTCCGATAAAGCCGGCAACCGACCTTGCCCTGCTTCTTGCCTGGATCAATGTCATAATTACAGAAGAACTATATGATAAACCGTACGTGGAGAAATACACATATGGGTTTGAATATCTTAAGGAACACGTTAAGAATAACACACCGGAATGGGCCTACGGTATCACTACCATCGATCCGACCGTGATCCGCGAAACCGCCCGCGAGATGGCCAACGCCTCTCCGGCAGTTATCATTCACCCGGGACGCCATGTGACATGGTATGGCGACGACACACAAAGGCTCCGTGCCGTGGCTATCCTTAACGCCCTCCTGGGTTCCTGGGGACGAAGGGGAGGATTCTTCAGTCCTGAAAGTTTCGAACTGCCTGAACCTCAGCATCCTCCTTATCCTGAGCCTAAACGATCATGGAGAACAGAATTCCCCGACATGTACAAGCTTGCTGACTCTGTACTTGCCAACGGCCTTTGCGATGCCACCGTACCTGATCCGAGTCGCCACTGCCAGTTCCAGGGATGGATAGTGAACGGAACAAACCTCATCGAGACTCTTCCGAATCAGGCAAACACTCTTCAGGCTATCCAGGCCCTCCAGCTGCTTGTAGTGATCGATACCATGCCGATGGAAATAACCGGCTGGGCCGATGTTATCCTTCCTGAATGCACCTATCTTGAACGCTATGACGACATCAGAATCGGACCTCACCGGAAACCGCAGATAGCCCTCAGAGCTCCGGCTGCAGAACCTTCCTATAATACCCGTCCTGCCTACTATATGGCCAGGGAACTTGCTAAACGACTTGGAGTGATCGAATATTTCCCTTTTGAAAGAATAGAGGACCAGCTCGACTGGCAGCTGAAACAGGTGGGAAGCAGTCTCGAGGAAATGATGAGGCTCGGTGTCAAAACTTTTGAAAGGCAATATGACGACCTTTACTTTCAGCCTGGACAGGATTTTGAGTTCTACACACCCACCGGGAAAATTGAGCTTTATGCCACAACATTTGCGGATGCCGGTTACGATCCCATGCCCAGATATACACATCACGAGGAACCGCCACCCGGATACTACCGCCTCAACTACGGAAGAGCACCCATGCATACATTCAGCCGTACATCAAACAACCCGAACCTGACCGACCTGATGGAAGAGAACACCCTCTGGGTTAATCCGCGCGTGGCAAAGGAATGGGCATTAAATTCAGGCCAGTATATACACCTGATGAACCAGGACGGGAAAAAATCTGAATTCCCTATTAAAGTGAGGGTCACCGAACGTATCAGATGGGATTCCGTATATATGGTCCACGGATTCGGGCACGATCAAAAAAAGCTGGAGCGATGCTACGGAAAGGGGGCCAGCGACACCAATCTGATCACCAAAGTGCTGGTTGATCCTATAATGGGAGGGACAGGCATGAGGGGGAACTTTGTGACCTTTATCACTGAAATCACAGGAGAGGAGGTGGCATCATGAGATATGCAATGGCTGTTGATACCCTTAAGTGTGTCGGCTGTAGCGACTGTGTCGTGGCTTGTCAGACCGAAAACGATGTGCCTATAGGTTATTGCCGCGACTGGGTGGTGGAAGTCATCGACGGCACCTACCCTCAGCTGGAGGTTGAATTAAGGTCCGAGCGCTGTAATCAGTGCGATAATCCTCCCTGTGTCAGATGTTGTCCGACAGGTGCCAGCCACATTGTGGAGGGAGGCATCGTTCTGGTGAAACCAAACAGGTGTATAGGTTGCGGCGCATGTATCGCCTCATGTCCCTATGACGCACGCTACCCTCATCCCAAAGGCTACGTCGACAAGTGTACATTCTGCATTCACCGGGTAAGGCAGGGAATGCTTCCCGCGTGCGTGGCCGTTTGTCCGACGAAATGTATGTATTTCGGCGATCTGGATGACCCCAACAGCGATGTGAGCAAGGTTTTGAAAAAGCGCAAGCACAAAACCCTGATTCCCGAAGCAGGCACGAAACCACAGTTGTATTTCCTTATCTGACAAGACAATGAACGAAGAATTGATTATCAGCGGAAGAGAAAACCTGGGGGTTGATCCGCAATTACATATCTGGCACTGGCCGATACCATTGTACCTTTTCCTCGGAGGTCTGGCGGCCGGAGTGCTTTTCTTTGCCGCATTGTATTACCTGATGGGAAAGGAAAACAAGTTCCGCACTGCAGTTCGCCGTGTTCCGTTCGTGGCACCGTTTGCCCTGGTGATCGGCCTCGCCGCCCTTTTTATCGACCTCAGGCACAAGGCTTACTTCTGGCAGCTTTACACCACAATCAGGCTGGAGTCTCCGATGTCGTGGGGTGCCTGGACGCTTCTTGTAATTACCACCGCATCCTTTATCTGGTGCGCACTTCATATCAGGGAATTTTTCCCCAACTGGGACTGGAAATACTCATGGCTGAAAGATCTCGAAATCTTCTTCAATAAGTATAAAAAACCGCTTGCCTGGGTGATAATGATCTTTGCGATCATCACAGGTGTGTATACCGGAATTCTGTTATCAGCATTTAATGCCCGGCCGCTTTGGAACACATCGGTCCTTGGTCCTCTTTTCCTGGCATCGGGACTTTCCGCAGGTGCCGCAACAATAGTGCTGTCGTCAAAAAACCCTGAGGAAAGACTTCTGTTTACAAAGATCGACCTCATCATTCTCGGTGTTGAACTCTTCCTTATCGTTCACATGTTCATGGGCTTCCTTGCAAGCACCCAGGTGCAGATAGAAGCTGCCGGACTCTTCCTCGGTGGTCCCTATACCATGGTTTTCTGGATATTCGTCGTGATTCTGGGAATTATTATTCCGGCAGTGCTCGACCTTATGGAACTAAGGGGTTTACATATACCTGCAGTGTTACCCGGCGTCCTGGTTATTTTCGGAAGCCTGATGTTCAGATTTATATTCGTCTTTGCCGGACAGGTCAGCCGGTGGTTATACTGATATCAACAATAAACACAATAATATGAGCAAAAATACAAAAACAGGGAAGAGCAGAAAATACCTCAACCCTTACCTGGGCGGTGTCCTGCTCGGTCTCGTGCTGCTTGCAGCCAATTTTATTTCGGGCAGGGGACTGGGCGCAAGCGGGGCCGTAAAGAGCGTTGTGGCAACAAGCATCGAAGCTGTTGACAAAGATGCAGTCAACACCATGCCCTTCATGGCCGAATATGCCGAATCGCACAGCGGGAGCCCAATGAAATCGTGGCTTGTCTTTCAGATGCTGGGGGTGATCGTCGGAGGATTCCTGTCAGGAGCAGTGGCGGGCAGGCTTAAACTAAAGGTTGAGCATTCCCCGAAAATCACATCCCGCCGTAGGCTTGTCTTTGCGCTGGCCGGCGGCGTGCTATTCGGATTCGGATCGCAGCTGGGAAGGGGCTGTACAAGCGGATCAGCACTCAGCGGAATGGCAGTGCTCTCCATGGGAGGCTTCATAACCATGATGGCCATCTTTGGTACCGCTTATATGCTTGCTTATTTCTTCAGAAAGAACTGGATATAAAAAGGAGGAAAAAATGGGACCACTGGCACCAAATGAACTGATATCGGAAAATACAAATTTTCTGCTTGCATTCTTTATAGGAATAGCTTTCGGGTGGGTGCTCGAAAGCTCGGGATTCTCTTCAAGCCGCAAGCTTGCAGGGATATTCTACGGCTATGATGCCGTTGTGCTTAAGGTGTTTTTCACCGCAGCCATCACGGCAATGCTCGGACTCCTTTTCATGAGCCTTTTCGGGTGGATCGACCTTGAACTGGTTTATGTGAACCCGACCTTCCTCACCTCAGCCATTATCGGCGGGGTTGTTATGGGCGCCGGCTTTATAATGGGAGGATTTTGTCCGGGAACAAGCTTCTGCGGAGCTGCCATCGGAAAAATAGATGCGATGGTCTTCATAGGAGGACTTTTCATCGGAGTTTACGGATTTGCCTTTACCTACGGGTGGTGGGAGAAACTCTATCTTGCACAGTACCTTGGAGAGCCGAAGGTCAGTGAAAAA
>JAFGXK010000319.1 GCA_016936695.1 Bacteroidales bacterium
AGAAATGTTCCTTTGAAAGGATCTATTTCTCGAGAGGTACCGACAAGGCGATTTACAGGGAAAGGAAAAAACTCGGGGAACTGCTCACCGGCAGAGTGCTCAAGGCTGTCGGCAATGATATCGATAACACTGTGTTCTCGTATATTCCAAATACCGCTGAAAGTGCATTTTACGGACTTATCAAGGGTGTTGAGGATTACATAAACCAGTCGAAGCTCGACGCCATAATTGAAAAAAAGGATAATCTTACCCGTGAGGAGCTTCAGAAAATAATAAACCACAGGCCGAGAGTTGAAAAGATAGCTGTTAAGGATGTGAAGCTCAGGACTTTCATCACTGAGGATGCCGGCAGGGACGATCTTGTAGGGCATGTTTACGATGTTACTTACGGTGTGGTAAGAAGAGGGATCGACAACCTTGTGGTAATTGACGACTCGATAGTCAGGGGCACGACACTCAAAAAAAGTATTATCAGGATCCTCGACCGGCTTGATCCCCGGAAGATAGTGATAGTGTCTTCATCTCCGCAGTTAAGGTATCCCGACTGCTACGGTATCGATATGGCAAAACTGGGCGACCTGATAGCTTTCAGGGCTGCCGTGGAGCTTCTTGTCGAATCGGGCAGGGAACAGCTCCTGCATGAGTTGTACAGGGAGGCTAAGGAAGAGATACTTAAGCCGATTGATGAAATCAGGAACCTGGTGAAGGATATATACAAGCCCTTCTGTCCTGACGTGATTTCGCAGAAGATTGCTGACCTTCTGAAATCAGATGAAATTCGTGCAGGAGTTGAAATTGTATTCCAGTCTGTGGAAGGATTGCATGAGGCCTGTCCGGGGCATACCGGCGATTGGTATTTCACGGGCAATTATCCAACTCCCGGCGGAAACAAGGTGGCCAATCAGTCATTCATAAATTACTACGAGGGCAGGAATGAGAGAGCCTACTGATTATCGTGCGAGAACCAGTTGATAAGGTAGTCATTCTTATATGAAGCCAGGTGCCTGTTGATCTTTTCAACGTAAATATCCCTCAGGGTTATAAGAATCCCGGTCTCCTCGGTTTCGCCGAACTTGTGGTTTATAAAGGTCCCGAAGGTTCGCATTGTCGGTGACAGACCCATGTAGGCATTAATGAGAGGAGGAATCGTCTCTCCTAAATTTCTCACCTCCCTTGAAAGGATCTTGTAGTCGTCTTTGTATCGCCATCCCCTGAAGATTTTCTTCATTTCCTCCCTGTTGATGTCAATATTGACCGGATCGACAGGTGTTGCCAGATTGTCGGGGTCATCGAAATGCTTCTTCAGAAAATAAAGAATCATATCCCTGGCTTTCTGGTTATAATGGGGATACATGGTCACCTTGCCGAAAAGATACTTCAGATGGTGATTATCGAGTATGATAGCCCCGAGCCCGTCCCACAGGTTATCAAGGGCAAACAGGCTTTTCCTTCCCATGGCTCTTGACTGGTAATCAGGATGTACGAAGGAACGGCCCAGTTCCATCATGTGAGGGTAGTATTTTTTCAGGAATTTATCCGAGAAGTTGAAATAGGATGAGGATGCAAGTTTTGACACATCGCATGTGGTGGATCCCTTCGGAGGAAAATAGAGCCGGTATCCTCCTATCATTTCATTGTTATCGGGGTCCCATACGATAAGCTGTTTCTGCGGATCCTCAGGGTCGGTGTCAAATTCATCCAGATCGATGTCCTTGCCTGTTCCGCCGCCTGCATGTCTGAATGTGATCTCCCTCACCCTTCCTATCTCATGCATAAGCGCCGGGGAGTTTCTGTGATCAAAAAGATACACTTCATTATTCCCGTTGTTGGTACGCCGGAGAAGCTTATCGGGTGTGAGCTCCGCTATTATCTGATCCCTTGAAAGGGGTTCAGCTACTGGTTTCATTTTGTCCTTATTGTTATGATGTTTCTCAGGTTAAACTGAAAAAACCAATCAAAAATAATTTTTTTTTTGATTCTTTGATTGTCAGGAGATAAAGGATTGAAGCTGATATGATTTTTCTTTTACCCATTCAGCCCATTCTGAAGCGGTCTTTGTCCTGTCAAAGGTCTGCCACGGAACAGGTTCCCCGAACACCAGGTCGATTGCCTTTCCCTTTTGTCTGAACAGTTCGTCGACCAGATAAAGCATTTCGATGTTGGCCCTGATTCCAAGAGAGGTTCTGATATTGGAAAGGTTGTAGAAGAAATTGGAATTGCGGCCTGAGAAATATGCCGGGACAATATCTCTTTTATATTGCACGGCTTTGGTTATAAAACTTTTATGCCATCTGAGGTCGCAGATGACTCCTTTCTTTTTTCTTGAGCATAATCCTGCAGGGTAATAAAGTATCTGGCTGTCGGATGCATATGCATTTTCGATTGCCCGTGCTGCCTCCCTGTCCTGGGCTCCGTGCTTGTTGACCGGAAGAAAAATTCCTGCCAGATTCGTGATGTTCATCAGAATATCATTTACAGGGAATTTAATATCCGGATAATACTTCGACAGTTCGTGGATGAAAACCAGTCCGTCGAGCCCGCCAAGCGGGTGGTTTGAAACGAAAATATATCTGCCTTTTTCCGGAAGGTTTTCGCTTCCGGTTACCCTGTAGCTTATGTTGAATTCTTTCAGCCCTGCAGCGATGAATTCAGCATCCCTCAGGTGACCTGCTTTCCTCAGGAAAACATTCAGATCATCCTGGTGAACGATCTTCTTCAGGTACCTGAGCAGGAAGCCAGGGATCACCTTCTTCAGCGCCGGGTTCTTTGAATTAAGGATCTGCTCCACATCGACCTGAAGGACGTCATCCGGTGTTTTCTGGTCTTCCATTATGAAATTTAGTTGGATTCCGGAAGCAAAAGTATTAAAAAATATTCAGCTCCACCCCTATCCCGGAAGCTTTCGGGACCCCCAGGGGGGGTTGAAATCCTTAATCCTATCTCTGTTTGGTTTACCCCCAAACCCCCCAGGGGGGCTTGAAATCCTCAATCACAATATGTTTTTTCTCCATAAATACTACAAAACATTCAATGTTTGGTTCTTAAAGCCCCCCTTGGGGGGTTGGGGGTAATACGAGGGGATGTTAAATGTGAGGGTTGGGGTTCAATATGTGACCATCCATCCCAGGGGGCCATCGCCTTTATGGGAAATCATGGACAAAAAACCCCCTCTTGAAAATTTTTCAGGCTATGACACAACCTTTAAATGAGCGTTTCATTACTGCAGTCGGGTAAAGTTATTAACAATCACATAAAAAATAGTGGAGTAAAGTGGAGGAAAGTGGATAATTTTTACATATTTTAGCGTTTTAATTGAGAGAATTGAATAATGGCCACTTTTATTGGTGATTACCCGTGCAAAGTGGATGCCAAAGGAAGGATAATCCTTCCGGCAGCATTCAAGAAGCAGATGCCCGCCTCTGCACAGGATCACTTTGTGGTCAGGAAGGACATTTTTGAGAATTGCCTTGTACTCTATGCCATTGACGACTGGAACAGGCAGCTCGAGAAAATCAGGAAGAAGATCAATCCCTACAACCGTGAGCACAACATGTTCCTGAGAAACTTTTTCAAGGGGACTGCCGAGCTTGTTCTCGACAACAACAACAGGATGCTCATCCCCAGAAGACTGATGGATCTGATCGGCGCCGACAGGGATGTTGTTCTGGCCGGACAGGACGGAAGGATTGAGATTTGGCCGGCATCGGTTTATGAAACAATTGGAATGCCATCCGAAGATTTCGCCGACCTGGCTGAAAAGCTTTTGGGTGGAAGTACTAATGAGCCCTTGGACTAATGTTTTACCATGTACCTGCATTGCTTGAGGAGAGTATCAGGGGACTGAACATCCGGCCCGGAGGTATATACGTCGATGTCACATTCGGGGGCGGAGGTCATTCACTGGAGATACTCCAGCGTCTGGGCAAAGGAAAACTGATCGCTTTTGACCAGGATGAGGACGCAAAGCGCAATGTTCCCGACGATAAAAGGCTCATTTTCCTTAATCAGAATTTCAGGTTTCTTCAAAATAACTTGAAATTCAATGGAATAGAACATATCGACGGACTCATTGCCGATCTGGGCGTTTCATTTCATCAGTTCGATGAGCCTGAAAGGGGTTTTACGTTCCGCCAGGATGTTTCTCTTGACATGAGGATGAACAAGAAAGGTTCAGTGACAGCAGCAGCTCTTTTGAAGAATCTGAGTGAAGCAGAACTGGCAAAGATATTTTACGATTACGGCGAGCTTATCAACTCCAGGCGCATTGCGAGGGAGATTGTCGCTGCACGTGCGGTGAAACCGCTGGCAACAGTAAACGATATGATCGGTGCAATCGGGAAGCTGGCTCCTCTTAAGCAGGAGCATAAGTTCTATGCAAGGGTGTTTCAGGCTTTGCGGATTGCAGTGAACCACGAGATGGAATGCCTCAGGGAGATGCTTGAACAGGCGCTTTCTGTTCTTAAAAAGGATGGCCGTCTGGTGGTGATCACCTACCATTCGCTTGAGGACAGGATAGTTAAAAACTTCATGAAGACGGGAAATTTTGAGGGAGAGGAGAATAAGGATTTTTACGGCAATCTGATTACGCCTTTCAGGATAATTAACAAGAAGGGTACGGTACCGGATGAGTCGGAGATTGAGGACAACAAAAGGGCCAGAAGCGCAAGGCTCAGAATTGCAGAAAAGATATGAATAGCTCCGAACAGAAAGAGGAAAAACCTAAAAAGGGCAGGCGCGACAGTTTCATGAAAGAACTGATGAGCGGGATTATCTTCTCCGACGTGATAGTTCTCAAGAACCTGTGGTTCATAATCTTTCTGACTATTCTCGGGGCTTTTTACATCGGCAACCGCTTTCATGCAGAAAGGATAACGCGCGAGAGTGCCAGTCTGGCCAGGGAAGTAAAAGATCTTAAGGCGGAATCCCTTTCCACTTCGGCACAACTGATGTCGGTGAGCAGGCAGTCGGAGGTTTCCAGGCTGGTAAGTGAAAAGGGACTTGGACTGGAGGAGCTCAAGACGCCTCCATTTAAAATTGTAACTGAAAAATAGGGAACAGGATGACAGTCAGGGACGAAATAGTATTCAGGAGCGGGGTGGTTTACCTCGTTTTGATACTGTGCGGTGTTGCCCTGATCGTTCAGATTATTGTCCTGCAGTATGTCCAGAAAGGCAGATGGTCGGAGTTAAGTGAGAAATATGTATTCAAGACCGCCGAGATGCCGGCAAACAGAGGCGACATCCTGGCCCGCGACGGCCGGCTGCTTGCCAGTTCCGTACCTTATTATTCAATATATATGGATACCAGGAGCAGCGGCATGTCGGGCGAAACCTGGACAAATGGAATCGATGGCTTATGTCAGGGCTTGTCTAGGTACCTTGGCGTAAGGTCGGCATCGGGATGGAAATCGGTTATCACAGCAGCAAGGAAGAGGGGTGACCGCTATTTTCTGATACAGAAGAGGGTTGATTATGCAACCCTGAAAAAGATTAAGGAACTCCCGATATTCAGGGAAGGCCAGTTCCGGGGAGGGCTTGTTGCCCAGCCTGAAAACAGGAGGGTACTTCCGAATAATGAACTTGCAGCCAGAACAATAGGTTACCTGAACCAGGGAACTGAAGGAACCCGTGTGGGACTTGAGGGGTCGTTCGACAAGGAACTTGCCGGGAAGAGCGGAATGGTTGTAAAACAACGTCTTACGGGCGGCGACTGGATCACCGTCAATAATGGTGAGAGAATAGAGGCCAGGGATGGTAACGACATTCAGACCACCATCGACGTTGATCTCCAGGATGTTGCTTCCAGTGCCCTTGAAAAGCAGCTGCGAAGACATAATGCCCATCATGGATGTGCAGTCCTGATGGAGGTTTCCACCGGTGATGTCCGTGCAATAGCAAATCTCGAAAGAGCTGACGACGGAAGCTATCACGAAACATACAACTATGCAATTGCCGAAAGCACTGAACCCGGATCCACCTTCAAGCTGGCTGCCCTGATGGCCGCTATCGAGGACGGAGTTGTTGATACAGGCGATATTGTTGACACAGGCGACGGCACTGTCAGATATTACAATAAGATAATCAGGGATACAAAAGAAGGCGGGTATGGAAAGATCACCGTGAAGGAGGTTTTCGAGTATTCTTCGAACGTGGGCACATCCATCATAATCAATAGGAACTACAAGGATAATCCGAAGGCTTTTGTCAACAGGCTTTATGCCATGAAACTCAACCAGCCCCTGAATGTTCAGATAAAAGGTGAAGGCAAACCTCTGATAAGATATCCCGGCGACAAGTTCTGGTCAGGTCTTTCCCTGCCGATGATGTCTCACGGCTATGAAGTCCAGATGACTCCCCTGCAGACACTGACATTCTATAACGCAGTGGCCAATAACGGAAAGATGATGAGGCCAAGATTTGTTACTGCAATTCTGGATAACGGATCGGTGGTAAAGAGTTTCGGAACCGAAGTCATAATAAATTCCATCGCTTCGCGAAGCACTATCCGGAAAGCGAGGGCAATGATGGAAGGTGTTGTCGAAAAAGGAACAGCAATTAACCTGAAAAATCCGGAGTACAGGATAGCAGGCAAGACCGGTACAGCCCAGATAGCGATGAATAACCAGGGATACCGCCGTAAGATCACATACCAGGCATCCTTTGTGGGTTATTTCCCGGCCGAAAATCCTCTCTATTCGTGCATTGTCGTCGTTAATGCCCCCTCGAACGGGGTTTACTACGGAAACATTGTTGCCGGATCAGTCTTCAAGGAGATATCAGACAAGGTTTATGCAACCACCTTCTATCGCGATTACAGGGCTGAAAATAATCCTGAAAAGGAAAAGGAAATGAAAGGGCTTGTCCCCGAGGCCGGAAACGGTTTGAGGGCTGATATAAACGAAGTGCTTGGAGAGCTTGATGTCAGATACCGCAAGACTTCAAAGGAAGAATGGGTGGCCACCCGCGAAAGCGGTGACACAATCAGGCTTGTTGGTCTGGATGTAAGGAAAGGCCTTGTTCCGGATGTCAGGGGAATGAGTCTGAGAGATGCAGTGTATCTCATTGAAAATGCCGGGCTGAAGGTGAAATACAGCGGCAAGGGAAGGGTCCTCAGACAATCACCCCAGCATGGAGCCAGAGTGTATGAGGGCAGTGTTGTTTCACTCGATATGAATATGTGATCTGTTATGAAACGGGTAAGGGATCTTATTGGGAATGCAGGGATAGTGTCTGTCACAGGCGACAGCAACACAGTGGTCGGTGATATATCGTTCGATTCACGGAAAGTCGGACCCGAAACGCTCTTCGTAGCAGTCAGGGGAACCAGAAGTGATGGTCACGATTTTATTGCCGCTGCAGTTCAGGCAGGGGCAAAGGCAATTATTTGTGAAAAAATTCCTGCTTATGCCGGGGCAGAAGTGTGCTGGATAAAGACTGATAATTCCGCCAGGACACTTGGAATCGTCGCTTCCGAATTCTATGACAATCCCTCATCATCACTTAAACTTACGGGCGTAACCGGCACTAACGGAAAAACCACGATAGCCACCCTTCTTTACCGGATGTTCACGAAGCTGGGTTACAAGTGCGGCCTCTTTTCAACCGTTTGCAATTACATAGGAAATACTGAGCTTCCGGCCACTCATACCACACCCGATCCGGTTGAGCTGAACAGGACGCTTTCAGACATGGTTGCGGCCGGATGTGATTATGCCTTCATGGAGGTCAGCAGCCATGCAGTTGACCAGAACAGGATTGCAGGACTGGATTTTGCAGGCGGCATCTTTACCAATCTGACTCACGATCATCTTGATTATCATAAGACATTTGACAACTACCTCAATGCGAAGAAGGCCTTCTTTGACTCCCTTCCCTCATCAGCTTTTTCCTTGGTAAACAACGATGACAGGAACGGGAAGGTGATGATTCAGAATTGCCGGGCGGCCAGATATACTTTTTCGACCAGGGGACAAGCTGATTTCCGGTGTACGGTCCTTGAACAGGATTTTTCGGGGATGCAGCTCAGGATACAGGGAGAAGATGTATGGACACGCTTTATCGGCAACTACAATGCTTCAAATCTTCTTGCAGTATATTCGGCTGCCGTGATTCTTGGTGCTGAAAAGGAGGAAGTGTTAAGGATACTGAGTGAACTTAAGTCGGTTCCGGGACGACTGGAAGTTGTCGAGGGACCTGGAGGAATAAACTGTCTTGTCGATTATGCCCACACTCCCGATGCACTTCAGAATGTCATAACAACAATCAACAGGATCAGGCCCGGTGACAGGGAGCTGATTACCGTGGTTGGAGCCGGAGGAGACAGAGACCGTACCAAGCGTCCGCTTATGGCGGCAATCACTGCAGAAGGAAGTTCAAAGGTCATTCTTACATCCGATAATCCCCGAACGGAAGATCCGGATAAGATACTCGATGAAATGGAAGCCGGCATCACCC
>JAFGXK010000039.1 GCA_016936695.1 Bacteroidales bacterium
AGATAGGCACGTCCAACGGATATTCCGGTCTCTGGCTGCTCCTGGCTTTGCATAAAACCGGAGGAAAACTTACCACCTTTGAGATAGACCCGGAAAAGGTAAGGCTGGCAACCTCCAATTTCAAGAGGGCCGGATTGGATCATCTTGCTACTATTATCGAAGGGGATGCCCACAGGGAAGTGACAAAATTAAAAGGCCCAATTGATATGGTTTTTATAGATGCGGACAAGGAAGGATATCTTGATTACCTGAAAAAACTTCTTCCTCTGGTGCGGTCCGGAGGGCTAATCGTTTCCCATAACATGAACCAGATGGACCAGGCTTATATAGACGCGCTGACCAAAGATCCTAATATGGATACACTTATCCTCAATGCACAATCAGGCGGTGTTGGCGTGACACTTAAAAAACGTTAACATAATTTATAAAAAAGAAGATTTGATTTTAATAAAAACATGGATGAGCATATAACTGTTGACGAAGCTCCGCAAATGCCCTCGAAAAATTGAATGCAATCACTTTGACATTATACTGGCGGATGTTCAGATACCCAATATGGATGGGATTGAAGCGACAGAACAAATAAACGGAAGCGCTATGCCGGCAGATGATATAAAAGAGACTAGGGGAAAAGAAACCAGGGCCGGAGTATCTGTTACAGTGACAGGGGTGGTCGCCAATATATTCCTGATCATATTTAAATTCGTGGCAGGAATATTCGGACACAGCCATGCGCTGATAATTGACGCGGTCCACTCTGTTTCCGACCTTTTCACCGATGTCGTTGTCTTATTCGGTCTACAAGCAGGGCGCAAGGCCCCTGACGAAAAGCATCACTTCGGCCATGCCCGTATTGAGACCATGGCGTCAGCTTTTGTCGGTCTGGCCCTGTTATTGACTGCGTTTTACCTGGGAATTGATTCAGCCCTCAACATATACAATCACGTAGAATACCACCCCACAGGCCTTGCCCTGCTAGGAGCGGGGATTTCCATTCTGCTGAAAGAAGCGTTATATCACTACACAGTCCGGACAGGGAAAAGACTTAAAAGTCAGTTAATCATTGCCAACGCATGGCACCATCGTTCGGACGCGCTGTCCTCCGTGGCTGTCCTGATAGGAGTCGGCGGAGCCATTATTAATCCTTCCTGGCATATGCTTGACTCCTTCGCAGGGTTGCTCGTTTCCTTTTTTATAGTTAAGGTAGGACTTGAGATTCTTGGAAGAAGCCTGAGAGAATTTACCGATGCTTCACCTTCACAGGATGTATTGGATAAAATAAGCGCCTGCGCGGAAAGCGTGGAAGGCGTTCTCGATATTCATGACCTGAGAGTAAGAATAACCGCTGGTCTATATCAGATGGAGATTCATATCGTAGTTGACGGCAGACTGACTGTTATTGAAGGGCACCGGATAGCAAAAACAGTTGAAGCATGTCTGTTTTCCGAGGTAGAAAACATCGCACAGATTATTGTCCATGTCGATCCTGACATCCGGTAAATGATGACCTGAAAAACCTTCATTCCCGCGCAGGCGGGAATCCAGAAGTGCCTGAAAACACCGGATTCCCGCCTTCGCGGGAATGACGAAGAAAACAAAAATCCGGCTTTTTGCGAGTTCATCAATATTGCTGTTTATTCCACCACTAAGATCGATATATCCTTTGATATACTAATTACCTTATGTGAAACACTGCCCAGGAAAAACTCTTTTACGCTGGAAATCCCGCGCCTTCCCATTACAACAGTGTCATAACCGGACATAGATTCATGAACTATGTCTTTCGCAACACCCTTTATAATAGTTGTGATCTTCAGTGCAATGTTTTCTGAGGGAAAACCTTTTTTAATCAATAATTGCCTGGCCTTTTCCTGTGCCTCTTTCATGATGGTTTTATGCCGCTCCTCCATAGCACAAAAAGCATCTTTCTGGGACATAAAGTGGGGTGAGAGTTCAGAGCCGCATATACTGCACACAGCCGCTGTGTCAGGGATAATGCTGAGGATAGTTACCTTGTGATCTTTTGTAAATGTGTCGCCAACAACCTCAACGGCCTTCATTGCATTCTCTGAATTATCAAAGGCAATCAATAATTTCTTTTCCATGGCTGACCTTTCTGTAATTGGTTAATATAATTATCATTTTAACATCGATCATCCAAATTGCTTTATATATTCAATAAAGTTGAAACAATTATAACATAAAAATCTTTACATCTTCAACGGCAGATTTGGGGTCCTTAATCGATTTTCAGTTATTTGAATGATTACAGAACAATGCCTGCAACCAGGGATAACACAACAATCAGCGGGGCTGGAATTTTTTTTGTTGCAAGAATAATGACCGTAATACCTGTCATCAATAGATTCGCAGGACCAAAGCCGCTTGCCTGCATTAATATGATTGCCGCAATGGCAATCATTCCTCCTGCAACTGCATTGATCCCTTTTAACGATATCTTTACCGCCCTGATCTTTTTGATATCTTCCCACACGGGATAGATGAAATAGATGAGCAGAAGACCGGGTAGAAAAATACCGACCCCTCCGGCAAGGGCGCCGGAAACCTGTTTGATTACTGAACCCTCCCGAAAAGCCATTCCTCCGGCATAGGCTGCAAAGCTGAACAGGGGCCCCGGCAGACCCTGAACCAGTCCGTAACCGGTCAGAAACTCGGCATTGGTCATATACCGGTTCAGTTCCACGAGCTCACTGTGCATAACCGGCACAACAACCTGTCCGCCTCCAAATACCAGATATCCGTAACGATAAAAGCTCTCGAAAATACTTATAAGCCTTATATCTGTTAATAAAGAAAGGCAGAGAGATGAAACCGCAAAAAAAACAAAAAGGAAAAGATAGCGCCATGGAGGAGAAATGCGTGCTCTGTTCCAGATCTCCTTTTCTCCGGATCCAAGAATACTGCTTATTCCACCTGCAACCAGGACCAGCGGAAAGATCCAGGGTGAACGCACAAGGTATGTGCTGACAGCGCCAAAGACCATCAGCAGAAGAGTTAATCTGTCTGTTACCACCTTCATGCCTATCCGCCATGCAGCAACAATTATAAATCCAACAGCCATAGAACCGATAAAATTAAGAATATCGAATGAGATATGAAACGCAGAAAATATGGCATACATGAATGAGAGTGCTGTCATTGCCAAAAGGACAGGAGCCGCCCATACCAGCATGGTCAACAAAGCCAGCATAGGGCCGCCAGCCTTATATCCGATAGCAACTATTGTCTGGGTGCTTGTCGGCCCTGGCAGAATACTGCACAGTGCAATAAGCTCAACCAGATCTTCTTCGCTTAGATATCTTCTTCTGGCTACCATCTGATCCATAAAGACACCCATGTGGGCTTCAGGACCTCCGTATGCGCCAAGCGAGCAGATTAATACATCCCTGAGAAACGCAGACCTGAAAATTTTCGGATTATTTTGTTTCTTAAACATGTTGTGCACGGGCATTTTATTTGCAAGCATTTTTATCTACTTTCAAACAACATGATTTATATAAA
>JAFGXK010000320.1 GCA_016936695.1 Bacteroidales bacterium
GTTATGCCTGAGAAACAGATATTCCAGTCAATTGCCATAATGAAAAATGACCTCCAGCGCATAAAAGCCAGGCTGGGAAGCGACATTTCGGATGTGAGCGAGACCGACTGATACTATTCTTTCGTCAGCTCAATTATCATCTGGATGATCTTTTCATTCTCCGACTCGGGGATCTTTCCGGAGAAGATATACCTGCAGACCCTGTTTTTGTCAACAATCACAACCGTGTAGCTGTCTTTCGGCATTCCCCAGTCGGAATGAAGCTTGCCATCATAATCAAACAGAATCGTGGTATCATATTTCTTTGCCTTGTTGCCGGCAATTACCCTTACAAGACCATTTGGCTTCCAAGTCGATTTGTTGTCGACAATGCCAAATCCCTTGAAATATTCTTTATCTATTATTTTATCAACGTCGGTAGCCTTGTCGATCGCATCATTGAAAGCATCGTTAAGATCCGATTCGTCAGGATCGACATAGTTGATCTGCAGTACCTTGCCAGGCCATGAGTTCATGGTGAAATCATTTTTGTCGGCATCAGGAAAGGTCCATTCGGGAACCTTCATGCCTACTTCCAGCTTGCCGCTCTGGGCAAAAAGTGCTGTACACGCTAAAATGGTAAAGGAGAATGTGAAAATCAAACTTTTCATGTTTCCGGATTTTAAATTTGACGAAATATATGAGTTTTTTTCATTCAATATTATTTTAAACGTTTTTAGCATTAATAAAGTCAACAATATTACTTTTGCAGGTCTTTATACAAATATATGCAGCAAATTAGGAATGTCGCTATCATAGCACACGTTGACCATGGCAAGACCACCCTGGTCGACCGTATCATCCAGGAGTGCAAGGTGCTGGATGGCAGGAAGGATGCGGGCGACCTGATCCTCGACAGCAATGATCTCGAGAGGGAGAGGGGAATTACAATTACCTCGAAGAATGTTTCAGCTAATTATAAAGGGGTTAAAATCAATATTATAGACACGCCCGGACACGCCGATTTCGGCGGTGAGGTCGAGAGGGTGCTCAAGATGGCTGACGGAGTCCTTCTGCTTGTCGATGCTTTTGAAGGACCGATGCCCCAGACCAGGTTTGTGCTTGGCAAGGCGATCAACCTGGGCCTGAAGCCGATTGTGGTTGTAAATAAAGTTGATAAGGAGAACTGCAGACCCGATGAGGTTCAGCAGGATATATTCGACCTTATGTTTAATCTCGATGCATCCGACGATCAGCTGGATTTCGAAACTTTGTTCGGATCGTCAAAGCATGGATGGATGAGCAGTCACTGGAAAAAACCTGCAGATGATATTACTGCACTTCTCGACACCATCCTCGAACAGATACCCGCACCCCGTTATGTTGAAGGAACAGCCCAGATGCAGGTGGCTTCACTCGATTACTCGAGCTATGTGGGAAGAATTGCTATCGGAAGGGTTTTCAGGGGCGATATCGTTGCTGGAAGCGACTATACTCTCTGCAAGAAGGGCGGCGAAGTCAGAAAAGTCAGGGTTAAAGAACTATACGTCTTTGAGGGACTTGGCAGGGTTAAGGCTGACAGCGTCAGATGCGGCGATCTGTGTGCGGTTATTGGTCTGGAGGATTTTGAGATAGGGGACACCCTGGCGGATCTTATTTCGCCCGAAGCGCTGCAGAGAATTGAGGTCGACGAACCTACAATGAGTATGGTTTTTACAATCAATAATTCGCCTCTTTACGGAAAAGAAGGTAAATTTGTTACTTCACGTCATTTGAGGACAAGACTTATCAGGGAGACTGAAAAGAATCTTGCCCTGCGGGTTGAAGAGACAAGTTCGGAAGACACGTTCAATGTCTATGGGAGGGGAATACTCCATCTTTCAATTCTCATCGAGACCATGAGAAGAGAAGGATATGAGTTTCAGGTTGGGAAACCAAAGGTACTGCTGAAGGTTATCGACGGTGTAAAATGTGAACCTTACGAAACCCTGTCGGTGGATGTTCCTGCCAGTTCATCAGGCAGGGCAATCGAGCTTGTCACCATAAGGAAAGGGGAAATGACCGTGATAGAACCGAAAGGCGATCTTATTCACCTTGAATTTGACATACCCTCGCGGGGACTCATCGGCCTTCGTAACAACATGCTGACCGCAACATCGGGTGAAGCTGTCATGTACCATAGGTTCAGGGCTTACGACAAATACAAGGGTGATGATCTCCTGCCGGAGCAGAACGGATCCATAGTGTCGCTTGACGAGGGAATGGCGACTGGTCATGCTCTGGACAGACTGCAGGACAGGGGACGCTTCTACATCGATCCGGGTGAAAATGTCTACAGGGGTCAGGTTATCGGCGAAAGCACCAGGGCAAAAGACATTGAAGTTAATATAATAAAGGGTAAGAAACTGACAAACATGAGGGCATCGGGTTCTGATGAAAGCTACAGGATAACACCGAAGATCAGGTATTCGCTGGAAGAATCAATGGAACAGATCAAGGATGACGAGTACCTCGAAGTAACCCCGCTGAGCCTTCGTATGAGAAAGATACCCGGTAGAAATAAACAATAAGTGAAGAAGACCTGCTATGAAAAAAATACTTTGGATTCTGTTTGTATTGCTATTCTTTTCCTGTAATAATGACTCAGGCTGTTATGAGTGTACCACTACTTTTAAGATAGTCGTAAATGATGGAGAAAAGGAGGAATCATATACAGTGTCTGACACCAGGGAAATGTGCGACTACACTGAGGCCGAGATCAGCCAATACGAACTGGACAATTCGGATACTACTACCTATATTAACGGATTAATGAGGATCGATACCCTCAAGTTGACGAAATGTATTTTATAAGCCTGATAAATCAATAATTATTCAGGAAGTCGTTAAGGGGTTTAATTGCTTTGCAAGCTTTGATGGTATAATCAAAGAAATCAGCATTTAATACTTCCTTATCTGAAATGATTGATGAGGCAAGATAACTCTTCATTCTGAGCAGGTCGATGTAACGGTTGTCACGTGAAAAA
>JAFGXK010000321.1 GCA_016936695.1 Bacteroidales bacterium
GGAGCAGAACCAGACCGCATACCATGCTCCCGGGATATTCGACAGGGAAACCGGACTGATAATAAAGACAACCGATGCAGGAGTACCTGCAACATATCAGGAAGTATTTGGAGCGACAATCCTTGAACTAGCGAGAACCAATGGCAAAATTGCCGGTATTACCCCTGCAATGATCACCGGGTGTTCGCTCTGCACAATGAGAAAGGAAATACCTGAAAGGGTTTTTGATGTGGGTATAGCGGAACAGCATGCGGTTACATTTTCGGCCGGGCTGGCTACCCAGGGTATGATACCTTACTGCAACATATATTCATCGTTCATCCAGAGGGCTTATGATCAGGTGATTCACGACGTGGCCCTGCAGAACCTGCATGTAATATTCTGCATCGACAGGGGAGGACTTGTCGGTACCGATGGTGCCACCCATCACGGCTTCTTTGACCTGGTATTCATGCGTTCCATACCCAACATGATTGTATCAGCTCCGATGGACAGCCTTGAACTCAGGAACCTGCTTTACACAGCCCAGCTTGACCATAACAAGGGGCCATTCTCCATACGTTATCCCAAGGGATCCGGAATGATAAACGACTGGAATAAGCCTTTAAGTGAAATTGAAATCGGGAAAGCAAGGCTTCTAAGGGAAGGTAATGATTTGGCTGTTATTACAATAGGGCATCCCGGGAACTATGCCGTAAAAGCAGCAGACATACTTGAGAATGAAGGCATTACCTTCACCCATTACGACATGAGGTTCCTTGCGCCTGTCGATGAAGAGGCACTTCATTCGATATTCAGGAAGTTCAGTAAAATAGTTACTGTTGAGGACGGAGTGCTTAAGGGAGGCCTGGGAAGCGCAGTATTGGAATTCATGTGCGATAACGGATACAACGCCGAAGTGAAACGGCTGGGGATTCCCGATTACTTTGTGGAGCACGGCACACAGGAGGAACTTATCAGGGAATGCGGCTTTGATACCGACAGCCTGGTGAAAGAGATAAGGAAACTGGTACAAGTCACTGTAAGGAATTGAAGAAATAAATGCGGCAAACATTAATAAATACAAACAAATCATGAAGACAACTATCATCTCAACTATGATGCTTCTCCTGATATCCTGCGGTCCCGGTACCGGAACCAGGTCGGTCAGGCAGGAGGTCAGCGAAGATTGGATTCAGCTTTTTAACGGTAAGGATCTTACAGGCTGGGACATTAAGATCAAAGGTTATGAGTTGAACAACAACTACAAAAGTATTTTCAGGGTCGAAGACGGGATTATGAAAGTGAGTTTTGACTCGATTGAGAAATTCAACAACGAATTCGGCCATATCTTTTACAAGGATCCGTTTTCGCAGTATAAGCTCAGGATCGAATACAGGTTCATTGGTGAGCAGGTTCCCGGAGGACCTTCATGGGCTTTCAGGAACAGCGGTGTGATGCTTCATTCGCAGCCGGCCTCAACCATGCTGCTTGACCAGGATTTTCCGGTATCGATCGAAGCACAGTTCCTTGGCGGGAACGGAACCGACGACAGGACCACTCTCAATGTCTGTACCCCCGGGACTCATATTGAAATGGATGGTAAGCTCATAACCCAGCATTGTAACAACTCGACTTCACTTACATATCACGGGGATGTATGGGTGACGGCAGAATTTGTTGTGCTTGGAAGTGATGTGATCCATCATATTATTGATGGAGATACGGTTATCACATACAACAAGCCGCAGGTTGGGGGTGCTCACGAGGGGTATGAAATTCCGGAGGGCACTCTGATAGAAAGAGGGTATATCTGTCTTCAGGCCGAGAGTCATCCTGTTGAATTCAGGAAAGTAGAGCTTCTAAATCTTGAGGGCAAAAATTGAAGATCGGGAAGCTTAAAACCGATTTAAATATATATTTTCGCAATTCGCAGATAAATAGCTGCGTGATCTTGTTAAGCCCGGATGGCGGAATTGGTAGACGCGCTGGTCTCAAACACCAGTGGCAGCAATGTCGTGGGGGTTCAATTCCCCCTCCGGGTACAGAAAAAGAGCTAGTGTGAGAGCGAGTGTGAGTAAGAGCTTAATCACACTCACACTGATTTCTTCTTTTTACTTCTATTCCGATCTGGCCAGAAGTTCCTTACCGACCAGCCGGAATTTTGATACATCTTCGGGGGTGATGACGTATACATTGCAACCCGGATCTACACCTTCCTTGATTATGATGTTTTTATCGTTCATTTCACCCAGGACTACAATCTGCTTTGTCTTGTTTTTCTTATAAACGAACGGAATACCGTCGGCGTCGGCATGAACGCATTCGGTGGGTATACTGATTACGTCGTCGAAGCTTTCGATGATGATTTTGTTGTAGGTTGTCATTGCCGGTCTGAGATCGGGGTTATTACCGTCGACTTTAATATAGACCTCGAACATCTTTGATTCTGAGTTGCCCAGCTGTTCCCCGATATTTGCAACACTAATGACTGAACCTGTCCAAGACTTGCCGGGAATTGCATCGATTGTAATAATTACTTTTTGTCCGGGCACGACTCTGTTGACTTCAATTTCACTTACAAAGGTTTTTGAGATCATTGAAGTCAGGTCGGGGAGGGTTGCAATAACCCGGTCGAAGGGATTTACCTGCGAACCTGCTTTCCTTTTTGCTCCGTTGAACTCTTCCTTGTAAATAACCATTCCAGGAGAAGGAGCCGTTATTGTGAACTGTGCAAGGAAGTTCTGGAGGCTGTTCACCAGCTCCTGTCCATCGTCGCGCAGTCTCTTTTTGTCCCTTATGTTTGTCAGAGCTCTGGCTTTCTGGAGTTCATAGTTCTTTTTCCTCTGTTCAAGTGCCCTGATTTGTTTGTTCAGATTTATCTCTGCCTGGCGGATGGTTGCCGGTGGCTCGTATTTCGATTGCTGCAGGGTTATGTCGGCCTCTTCGACCGCAATTGTCTGGTTTCTTATTGCATCCCTGAGGTTGGTAAGCATCACTGCTGTGTCAAGAATGGCCATTTCAAGGTTCGACTGGAGAGTATTCAGGTTCTCCAGAGCGGTTTTCAGTGTATTGTCATAATCCGTTCTGTCGAGCTGGGCGATGTAATCACCTTTTTTCACTTCTGTTCCTTCAGGTACTATATCCTGAATCTTGAAGCTGGTGATCCTCATTCCGCCTCTTCCTCCTCCGCGCTGTCCTCCCTGCTGTGATGACTGCATGATATCGGGTCCCATGATATCAACTGACCTTTCAGCTTCAAGTTCTCCTGCATTTGAAACTGCAATCTCAAAAGGTCCTCTTGTAGCAATGGCATAATTAACAGCGGTTTCCTTGCCCTTTCCAAGCCTGCTGAATATGATTATTGCAACAGTGATCAGTGCTGCCACAATACCGGTAGTGATAATTGTTCTTCTCATTTAAAAAATAATTTGATGATAAAGGTTACATCTAACCTGTAAATTCTGTTTTATTTAATTTCATTCAGCTATTAGACAAATAAGAGACAGGTTTTATTTCGCTGATGGTAAAAAATTACCCGAGCGGTGGAATTTTACCGGTATTAGTTTTATCCGGAAGCGCAAGTGGCAGGCCCACCGGCTTCGTGTTGTTATTACGTGAGGCCTGGATTAAACCGTCATTACTTCTTTTTCCTTGACGGCCATTACCTTATCGACTTTTGTAGTGAAGTCTCTTACCTTTTCCTGAACTTCTTCTGCAGCATTTTCTTCGGTATCTTCGGGAAGGCCTTCCTTGAGCATTCTTTTGAGTTCATCCAGGGCCCATTTTCTAGCTGTACGGATGCTGATCTTTGCAACTTCTCCCTCGTTCCTCACCTGTTTTACAAGCTGGTGTCTTCTTTCCTCTGTAAGGGGCGGTATGTTAATCCTGATCACCTCACCGTTGTTAACGGGAGTAAGTCCGATATTAGCGGCTAAAATTGCTTTTTCTATCACGCCGAGCATGTTTTTTTCCCATGCCTGGATTAGAATGGTTTTGGCGTCGGGAGTGTTGATGTTCGAAACCTGGGAAAGGGGTGAGTTTACACCGTAGTAATCAACCGTGATGCCATCAAGCAGAACAGGAGTTGCTCTTCCGGCACGCAGATGTGCAAGTTCATTCTCCAGATGGTCGAGAGCCTTTTGCATCCGTTCTGTTGTTTCTTCGAGAATCAGTTCAACTTCTTCGTTCATAGTTCAGCGTGTTGTTATTTTTTTGATTGTTATCCTTCTGTTCAAAATACCTGCCAGTAAGCATAAAAAGCAAATAAAAATCAAAAATAGTAAAAATTAGTTTTAATGGACTAACTCTTTCAGTTGCAAATAAGTGTTCCAGTAAAGGTTCCTGTGACAAGCCTCAGCAGGTTGCCCTTTTTGTTCATGTCGAACACAATAACAGGCATGTTGTTTTCGCGGCACATGGTGAATGCTGTTGAATCCATTATTTTAAGCCGGAGTTCGATTGCTTCTGCGAAAGTGAGGTTGTCGAATTTTGTTGCATCAGGATTTTTTTCCGGATCATCGGTATATACTCCGTCGACCCTGGTGCCTTTCAGGAGTATTTCTGCACCTGTTTCCACAGCTCTCAGGGCGGCTGCAGTGTCGGTTGTGAAGAAAGGGTTTCCTGTTCCGCCCGAGAGTAAGCAGATGGTTCCTTTTGAAAGTTCATCCGTCACTCTGTCCCTTGAATATAGTTCTCCAACGGGTTCCATTCTTATAGCAGTAAAGACTTTTGCCCTTCCTCCCGTTTTCCGGATTGCGCTTTCAAGTGCAAGGCTGTTGATGAC
>JAFGXK010000322.1 GCA_016936695.1 Bacteroidales bacterium
ATGACAGCGGTGAAGTTGAATTTGTTGTAAAACGCCCCACCGGCGATGGTTATGACGACAGCCAGGGAAGGAGCTCAATAGTCCATGTCATCGGAAAGGATGGACACGGATCAGGGAGCGCTGAAAAAGTGCCCATCAACATTACAAAACCGGAAGCCCCCGATGTGCTCCCCGATCATGAAGTCGACAGGCTTATGGAGAATTATGATCCGCGACTGGATCTGTCAAGATACAAGTTCCCTCCCGTTTCCCTGCTCACCGACCATAAATCGGAATACGAATTCGATAACAGGGAGGTTATAGAAAACAAGGAAAACATTATCAAGACCCTCGGGGATCATAATATTACAATAAAGCACATATCAGCAACAGTCGGTCCTACGGTTACATTGTACGAGATCGTTCCCGAAAGAGGCATCAGGGTAGCCAGGATAAAATCGCTTGAAAATGATATCGCCCTAAACCTTTCTGCCCTTGGGATAAGAATCATAGCCCCAATTCCCGGCCGCGGAACAGTAGGAATTGAAGTTCCGAACAAGAAGCCGGAGATTGTCTCGATGAAATCGCTTATTACATCAAAGGCATTCCAGGAATCAAAATTCGACCTTGCACTTGCTCTCGGGCGTACCATCACCAACGAACCTTTTATCATCGACCTTACAAAAATGCCCCACCTTCTTGTTGCAGGTGCCACAGGGCAGGGCAAATCGGTAGGTATCAATACTATAATAACATCGCTCCTTTACAAAAAACACCCGTCGGAGGTAAAATTCGTGCTTATCGATCCAAAAAGAGTCGAACTGCCGCTCTATTCAAAAATAGAACGGCATTTCCTTGCAAAACTTCCCGGTGAGGATGATGCAATCATTACAGACACTCAAAAAGTAATCAGTACCCTTAACTCCCTTTGCATCGAAATGGACAACCGCCTCGAACTGATGAAAGATGCACAGGCCAGGGCCATTAAGGAGTATAACGAAAAATTTATATCCAGGAGGCTCAACCCGGAAAAAGGACACAGGTACCTTCCCTACATAGTGCTTATTATTGATGAGTTCGCTGACCTCATCATGACGGCCGGCAGGGAAATTGAACCCCCGATAGGACGACTTGCCCAGCTTGCACGTGCAATCGGAATCCATCTTATTATCTCAACCCAGCGTCCTTCAACAAATATAATCACCGGTTTCATAAAGGCCAACTTCCCTACCCGAATAGCATTCAGAGTCTTCTCTTCAATTGACTCAAGAACAATTATAGATGCGACCGGTGCGGACAGGCTTGTGGGACGAGGCGATATGCTCGTTTCACAAGGAGCTGAGCCTGTAAGGGTACAATGTGCATTTATCGACACAGACGAAATCGAAGAACTGACAGAATTCATAGGATCGCAGCAGGGCTATCCCGACGCCATGCACCTGCCCGAGTATATCGACGACAGTGAGGGAGGACCCCAGGAAATAGACCTCCGAAAGAGAGATCCGATGTTCGAGGAGGCAGCACGACTGGTTATTCAGCACCAGCAGGGATCAACATCCCTGATCCAGAGAAAACTGTCAATCGGATATAACAGGGCAGGCCGCCTGATCGACCAGCTTGAAGCCGCAGGCGTCGTAGGGCCATTCGAGGGAAGCAAGGCCAGGGACGTATTAATTTCCGATTATACACATTTGGAACAGATTTTGAAGAGTCTTGAATAAAAGCAACTGAATGAAAAGACTTCTTGCAATAATAACGCTGATCGCAGCCTCAATCAGCCTTTTTTCACAGAACGATCCCGAGGCTGTCAGGATACTCGACAATTTCTCAGCCAAAGCCACTAAGGCCCCGTCTGTCTCAATGAAATTCACACTGGAGACAGTCGACCAGGTGGAAGGAACAAATAACAGTATCACGGGCTCGGCAATACTAAGCAAAGACCGCTACAGGATAGAATTGCCAGAAAACATAATCTGGTACAATGGTGAAACTTCATGGAGCTACCTCCCCGATGTGGAAGAGGTTACCATAACCAAACCCGACAGGAATGACGATTCCTTCATGACCAGGCCCTCGGCGATTTTTTCAGTATACAAAAAAGATTACAATGCCCGCCTTCTTGAGGAAAGGACCAGTTCCTGCCTTATCGATCTTTATCCTGACGACATCAACAGCGACCATGTGAGAATCAGGCTCGAAATAGGCAAACCGAGGCTTGACCTCAAAGGCCTGGAATACAAGTACAAAAACGGTATAACAGTTATGCTGAAAGTGACTGGCTACGACCTCACACTTCAGCCTGCCGATTCTGAATTTGTATTCGAACAGGCAAAATACAAGGGAGTCGAGATCATCGACATGCGCTAGCCTTTGGAGACCTCCCTTTTAGGATACGCTATCCTCGCATGATAAATATTTGAAAGGCGCTTAATAAACACCTTCTTTATATCCGAAATATCCTTGAAAGTAAGAGGTGTCTCGGCAAACTGGCCATCCTGCTCCTGAATATAAATGATCCTTTCAACAAGCTCGCTTATATTCTCATCCGAATAGTTTGCAAGACTTCTGGAAGAAGCTTCAACCGCATCGGCCATCATTACAATTGCAGTTTCCTTCGTCAACGGTCTCGGCCCTCCGTAGGCAAAATGCTTTTCCATATCAGTCCTCTTTGGATTCTTGTCGAGATACTTCTTGTAAAAGAAATAGGCAACACCTGTCCCGTGATGTGTCTGAATGAAATCAACAATAGCTGACGGAAGATTGTATTTTTTTGCAAGTTCCATTCCCTTCTTGACATGACCGGTTATTATTCCGGCGCTTTCAAGCGGATCGATCTGATCGTGGGGACTGAATCCCTCAGGCTGGTTCTCAATAAAATACTCAGAATGAAATATCTTTCCGATATCATGATATAATGCGCCGGTTCTTGCAAGCAGATTGTTCGCACCTATCTCCCTTGCAGCCTCCTCGGCAAGGTTGGCAACCTGAAGTGAATGCTGGAACGAACCGGGTGCCTCCTCCGACAGCTTCCTCAACAGCGGCTGATTTGTATCGGCAAGCTCAAAAAGCGTTGCATCCGAAAGAAATCCGAAGGTTTTTTCAAATACAAAAATCAGGGGATAACTGAGAAACAGGAGTACACCGTTTCCCGCAAACCAGATGTAGTTTTGCCAGTTCATGCCGGCAAGGTTACCTTCCTGCATCAGGCCGATCCACAAATATACAATGGAATAGGAAAGAAAAGCCATCACAGCTGCAGTGAAAAGCTTTGCCCTTCTGTAAATATTTGTTAATGAAATAATGACCATCACCCCTGCTATAAAGCTCAGGAAAACAAATTCGAATGAATTGGGAACAAAGAACCCTGCAAGCATTATGGTTATAAGGAAAACAAAAAGGGCGAGCCGCGAATCATAAAACGTCCTTACCATAATGGGGATGATGGCAAAAGGTATCAGGAAGATTACATTACCGGGCAGATATACAACAAGCCGGGTGATGATTATGAACAAGAGGATGACCAGAATAATAAAAAAGGTCTTATGTGTTGAACTCAGCACATCAAACCTGAAGTAGTACATGAAAAAATACAGTGAAAGGTAACAGGCAGTAACCGCTATCAGCCTGCCAAGAACAATAAGCCACATCTCATCCTTCCCGAGCCGCCTCTCGTATTCATTCTTCATCGATTCAAGCATCATGAATTTCTGATCATCGACTATCTCTCCCCTCGAAATAATTAGCTCACCTTCCTGAACCATTCCGCGGGCATGACTGATCTCGCCCAGCATCTTTGTTCTCACGGCGTTTGATGTCGCAGCATCGTAAAAGAGGTTGGGCTCAACAAAATCATAAAGTGCCACCCTGGATAACAAATCCCTGATGGCCTTCCCCTGTGCCGAAGTATACTGGCTCTCCAGCTCAGCTTTCTTCTCTTCGGCATACTGATACGCTGATTTCTCAACAAAAAGTGTGCTCACCGGCCTCTCCTCCGCCACCCTGCCGCTTATTATCGTCACATCACCCGGAAGCTTTTCGTATGGCATCAGTTCGTTGCTTTCCAGTATCCCTTTCTGATAAACCTCCAAGAGTATGGCGTTAAGCTCCCTTTTGACCGAAAGTAATCTCATGGGATCAAAAGCCCTTGTTTCCCGTTCAATACTTTCTATGAGTTCGTTCAGGTACTTGTCGAGATCAGCTATCCTGTTCTTTTCAATCCCGGGGTCGAGCTTGAAATAGGGGGCAAAATTTTTAAGAATGCTGTCACGCTCGGCAGCGATAACTTCTGCGGGTTTTTCCACAGCAAAGTCCCACGGAGCTATAAGAGATGAACTCAGCCACGGTTTTCCTTTCTGAAACTCATACCTGAATTTACCTTCCCGCGGTGAGATTGCAACAACGATTATTATGCTTGCAATGAAAAGGAACAGGTGATAAAGATATTTCTTATTAGGTTTGACCTCCGGAGGTCTTCTCGATAACGCCATGACTGTGGTTTTTTATAAAGTTAAGGAATATTTTAAAACGGATAACATTGCAGGAATCACAAGGTTTGTTCCGGAATCTTTTAAATTACTAATTTTGAGAAAACTTTACCGATGGATACATTTGTTTGCTGTAACGTTTTCGTCCCCCTCCGCCAGGGACCATCCCACCGCTCCGAAATGCTCAGCCAGGTACTTTTCGGTGAGAAATACACGATCATCGACCATGTGGGACACTGGTACAGGATTGAGACACTGTTTGACAATTACACGGGATGGATCGACACTGACCACCTTCAGCATTCGCCTGCCGGAAATGATGATGCCGGACTAGTGCTCAACAGATCATTGCTCTGTTACAGGGAAGATGGTACAAAACTGGTTCTCGAAGCAGGGTGCGAGGTGTATGATCCGGATTTTGAAAAAAACAGTTTCATGGCGGGCAGTAAAACCTTTTCAACCGGAACCGGATTCAGCCAATCATATCTTAAGGTGTCTGAAACACTGGCCGATACCTCACTGAAGTTCATAAACAGCCCCTATATCTGGGGCGGAAGGATACCTTCCGGAATAGACTGTTCCGGGTTTGTCCAGCTGGTCTACAAGATCCAGGGCATTAAAATTCCGCGCGACAGCTGGCAGCAGGCTGAGGCTGGAACAAACATAAGTTTCCTTGAGGAAACGCTTCCGGGCGATCTTGTGCTTTTTGATGATGAAAGAGGAAAGATCACCCATGTTGGCATGATTCTGTCGCGAGGACTTGTGATCCACGCTTCGGGAAGAGTCAGGATCGATACAATCGACCATCAGGGTATCTTCAGGAAAGATAAAGGAGGATATTCCCATAAATTGAGAACTATAAGAAGGATCACCGGGGAATAGCAGGTACGGACATCCTTTATTACTTTCTCTCCCTGATAATCCGGTCAGTCAGTCCAAGTATTGATTCCTCTTCCCTGATTGCCTGTTCTTCGATGGCTTTTCCCCTTGATATAATGTCGTTTACAAATTCCCTGTCGTCAAGGCCAACGGAGTTTATCCTGACATTGAGATAAGCCCCCCTAATGCACGATCTGAGCGCCAGCGCCCCTACAGCAGCATCGGTGACCGAATTCGGATTTCCCTGCTCAACCATCTCCCTGATCAGGGCAAAGCCCGGCAAAGCTGTTTCCATCACCCCGAACGGCACAAGCGTTGCATGCTTCGTGGCTTCCACAATTGCAGCCTTCCTGGCTTTTGTATCCTCTTCAGTCTTTCTGGGAAGGCCGATGGCTTCGAGGATCATGTTGAATGCTTCAGTATCCTCATCAACGAACCTGAGCAGCTTGTTCTGTATCTCCTTGCCCTTTTCCGCCCATTCCGAAAACTCCTTCCAGCGATGATCCCAGCCTCTCTTGTGACCTGAAATATTTGCCACCATTGTGCCCAGGGCTATGCCAAGCGATCCTAAATACGCCGAAACTGATCCGCCTCCCGGAGCCACCGATTCCGAGGCGGCCTCATTCATAAAACCCTTCAGTGTCATCGATCTAAGCTTTCCCTCATCTTCATCCCCTCTTATGACATATTCTATGATCTTTTCACGGGGATTGAATTTGCTTATATCGCTTAATCCGAGAGACTTTATTGCTATTTTAACCAGCTCCTCATCCGAAATACCAGTCGATCGCTGCTGCTTTTCAAGAAAGTACCTGCCGGCATCAAGCATCGACTTAAGCGGAATAAGTCCCACAAGCTCCGAACCTGTGACTCTTATTCCCCTTGCTCCTGCTTTCGTGCAGACTTCGTCAAAGGCAATATGAACGGGTGTATCCGAAATATTGGTCAGGTTCATTGATATCTGGGCAATCCCGTATTCCTTA
>JAFGXK010000040.1 GCA_016936695.1 Bacteroidales bacterium
TGAATCCTATTGTGTACATTTTATAGTCTTTTTAATATGGGATTTATATTGGTTTCAGAACTACTTTAACTGCATTTCTGGTTTCAAGAAGATCAAATGCTTGTTCCCATTGATCAATGCCTAATTCATGTGTAACTATTTTCTCCAGGTCTATCATCTCCTTTCCCATAAGTGTGAGGCACTTTTCCCACACATCCCAGGTATGGCTGAAATGACCTTTGAATGTAACTGATTTGGAAATCAGCGGATCGAGGCTGAAATTTACAGGCTGTCGTCCCCATCCAATCTTGGTAATCTGACCAGCCGGCCTCACAGCATCCATGCTTAGCTTCAATGTTGATGAGCTGCCCGCCAGATCAACTACCAGGTCGGCTCCGTAACCATCTCCGAGTGACAGGATTCTTTTTAAGGGATCTTCATTTGAAGAATTAATTATTAAAGTTGCTCCGAGCTCCTGTGCCAGCTTAAGGCGGTAGTCATCACCTTCGGTTCCGACAACCACAATATCACCTGCACCTGAAATCTGGGCCAGCTTTGCACTCAAAATCCCGATAGGTCCGGGACCTATTATCACCACTACATCCCCGGCTTTTATATTGCTGTTTGAGATCAGTGCTTTATATGCCACGCAAAACGGTTCGGTTACTGAAGCAGCTTTCAATGAAACATTATCCGGGACTTTGTGCAATATCCTTTCCGGCACTTTTACATATTTTGTGAATGCTCCGTCGACATGGAAGCCAAATCCCTTTCTTTCCCTGCAGAGAGGGTAGTTATTCTGCCTGCAAAGTGCACATTTCCCGCAGAATTCAGCGTGGGTTTCTGAAGTCACCCGATCGCCTTCTTTAAATCCTTTGACATCAGATCCGGCTTTTACAATTGTTCCGGCAAATTCGTGTCCAAGGATAAAGGGACGCACGAATTTAAATACTGTAGTATTCCTGTGTAAATGCGGATCCGTTCCGCATACGCCGGTATAGGCGACTTCAACAAGGACATCCGTCTTCGTGATTTCCGGTACAGGAACATCTCTCAGCTCAGTCGCACCCGGTGAGTCAGCATATTTGACAACAGCTTTCATTGTGTTCATGTGATGATAATTAAATTATTATTAATTGAATATTAGCATGGCAATCCAGATAACTATACCCCCACTTACTCCCAATATCAGGGTTCCGGTACTTTGAAGCTTGTAACCTGTCTTAACATCCATTCCTGACATTTGGGTGACGACCCAGAAGAAACTGTCGTTGGCATGGGAAACGACCATAGCACCGGAACCTATTGCCAGCACGATCAACGCTTTTGCCACTTCCGAACTGAAACCCAATGATGACAGTAACGGGGCGATTATGGATGCGGTTGTTATAATTGCTACAGTGGATGATCCCTGTGCTGTCTTTATGGTAGCTGCAATAATGAACGGCAGCCATATGCCCAGATTTGCATTTGAAAGAGCACTTCCGATGGTATCTGCCAGTGATGAATTCTGCAACACCTTGCCAAAAGCTCCGCCGGCTCCTGTTATAAGGATAATTGTCGCAGCATTTAGCAGACCTTCTCCAACCCATCCTTCTACCGAGAAAATGCCCTCCTTTCTTTTCTTTGGAAGAAGAAACGCCAGCAATACGCCGATTAGCAGTGCTATTGTTGGCTCACCGATAAAACCAAAAAACAACTTAATTACTCCTTCTCCGAGAGGTTTTGTAGGGAAATCCGAAACAGATTTCAATACGATCAACAAAATAGGAATGAAAATAGGACCCAGTGCCTTAAAGGCAGATGGCGCTTCCTTGATCTTTAATGTTATCTCTTCCTCAGTCACATCCGGATTGGGATCTATGTATACCCTGGCTGCAACTTTTACGCAGAAAATGTAGCCTGGCACCAATGCGAGAAAACTTACAAACAATCCAAAAAGAATGACCAGTCCCAGGTTTGCCCCCAGAATACCTGCAGCGGCTATGGGCCCGGGAGTCGGAGGAACCAGGCAATGCGCTGATGTAAGTCCCAGGCTTAATGCAATCGCGGAAGCTGCCAGTGTGATTTTCGCCGACTTGGAAAGTGCCTTATTCAGGGGTGAAAGTATGACAAAGGCTGAATCAGCAAATACCGGTATGGAGACAAGCCAGCCAATAAGAGTCATAACCAGCGGAACACGTTTACTTCCGATTATTTTCAATATGCTGGCCGCAAGCGTATAAGCTCCACCCGAGTGTTCAAGAAAAGTCCCGATGATAGTTCCGGCAACGATCACGATACCTATATAACCAATTGTACTCCCGAATCCGTTATTAATCGAAGCAACAATCTGCGTCAATGGCATACCTGTAAAGAGGCCAAAAGCAATAGCAGCGAACAATAAAGCAAGAAAGGGATGCAGTTTGATCTTTGTTGATGAAAAGATGATAAACAGAATACAGATCAGAAGCACAATTATTAACAGCATCTGGGAGTTCTTTTAGATAAGCAATTCTGGTCAGCTGATCAGTTCACGGGCTGATCTGGATATGTTTTCTGCAGTCAAACCGTATGCTTTTAACAATTCATCATAGTCATGTCCTGACTGGCCGAATTTATCTTCAATGCCTATTGCCGAAACAGGAATTCCGCTGCCGCGAAGGATATAGGTTATCAAGTTTGCCAGACCGCCGATCAATGAGTGTTCTTCAGCTGTGATAATCCCTTTTACACCAGCAGCAAATTTCTTAATGCTATTTTCATCGACCGGCTTCAGTGAGCTTACATTCACTACTCTTGCAGAAATATTCTCCTTTTCAAGCTGTTCGGCAGCCTGAAGCGCCCGCGAGACCATTATTCCATTTGCATAGATTACTATATCGCTGCCATCCCTGATAAGATAGGGTTTACCTATCTCAAAATCCTGGTCTTCAGGGACTACATCCGGAAGATCGTTTCGGTTTAAACGCATATATACCGGGCCGTGATACTCACATATTTTCCTTGTCATTTTTCTTACTTCGGTGCCGTCGGCAGGTACCAGAACCGTCATATTTGGTATGGCTCTCATAATTGCTACATCTTCCACTGACTGATGTGTGGATCCATCCCCAAAATCTGAAAGTCCGGCGCTGGATCCGGTTATTTTCACATTAAGCTTTGATATGCTTATACTTTGCCGTATCTGATCATATGCTCTTCCGGCGGCAAACACCGCGAATGAATTCGTGAAAGCGATCTTCCCTGTCAAAGAAAGACCTGCTGCAAATGAAGTCATATTAGCTTCTCCTATTCCCATCTCGAAAAACCTCTCAGGGAATTCCCGTTCGAAAAGGCAGGTCATGGTTGTTTTCCCCAGGTCTGCTTCGAGGACAACTATATTTTTGTTTTTCCTTCCCAGGTCAAGAAGTGTCTCACCATAAACCTGTCTCTGATTCTGTGTTTTCATTGACTTCCTTTTATTAATTCAGTTCAGTGCATGCCCGATCAAACTGTTCCCTTGTAAGTTCTCCGTTATGGAATGCCACAACGTTCTCGGCATAAGAAACGCCCTTGCCTTTTACAGTGTGGGCAATAATTAGTTTTGGTTTCCCTGTAACCATTTCTGCCTGGACGAGAGTATCGATGATCTCCTTTATATTATGTCCGTCTGTTTCAGCCACATGCCAGCCGAATGCCTTCCATTTTTCAGGAACAGGATTCGTGTCATAGCGTTCAACAACAGGTCCCATGGCCTGCAGTCTGTTCTTATCTAGGAAGACAATCAGGTTATCAAGCTTATAAAATGACGCTGTCATTGCAGCTTCCCAAATCTGTCCTTCAGCAATTTCGCCGTCGCCGATGATGCAATAGACCTTGTTTTTCTTCCCGTCTATCCTCAGTCCTGCTGCTATCCCGCATGCTATGGAGAGACCTTGTCCCAGCGAGCCTGTATTGGCTTCAATGCCTGGAGTAGTCAGCATATCGGGATGTCCCTGCAGCATGGCACCAAGGCATTTGACTTTAAAGAGCTCTTCTTTAGGGAAGTATCCAAGTTCTGCGAGGGCTGAATATTGTATCAGGGCAGCATGACCTTTGCTAAGCAGGAACCTGTCACGTTCCTCCCACAACGGATTGTTTGGGTCAAGCTTCATCTTATGAAAATAGAGTACCGCCACTATATCGGCTAAAGAGCAGGATCCTCCAAGATGTCCTTTTTGGCCGACTCCGATCATTTTAATAATATTCAGCCTCAGAGTACGAGCTGTTGTTTCAAGTTCAGCAATCGTCATTTCTTTTTTTAATAAAGTTAA
>JAFGXK010000323.1 GCA_016936695.1 Bacteroidales bacterium
AAGCTGCAGGCTTGTATAATATGTCTGGCCTGACCTTATATTATCCGGCATGCTGTCGGCAAATACCATATCTATCTCGAAAGTCCCGTTTCTGACTTCCGGGTATACCCTCTTAACCACCAGGTCATAGTTATGTCCCTGTCTGTCGAGAGTTGCGGTAAGCTGAGTCCTTACCCTGTCGATGTAGTGTTCGTCAATCTGGGCGGTTACCTTGTATGATGTCAGTACATTGATCTGGCCCATGTTGGCTCCCCTTGAGATCGACTGGCCAATCTCGGGGACCAGAAGGCCGAGCTGCCCGTCGACAGTAGCCTTTACGTTCAGATTCTCGACCCGCTGCCGTACAAGCGCCAGGTTCTTTCTCATGTTTTCGAGGTTGGCCTTGAGAGTTTCCACCTGAACCGATCTGAATATTGAATCCTGTCTCTGCCTTTCCATAAAGAGATCCCTTGATTGCATCGCCATATCCAGATCTTCTCTCGATCTCAGATATTCTTCCCTTGAAATGAGGTTGTCCGCGATAAGCTTTTCATTCTGCTCGAAATTTCTTTTTTTCCTTTCGATATCATATTTCAGGCTGATAAGTTCCCTTTTGATCGATATCCTTTCCTGTTCCATGGTGACCTGAGTGTTCCTCAGGAAGTTCTCTTTTTCGGCAAGCTGAGCTTCACTGTCGAGGATATTAAGGTACAGATCAGGGTTGCTGAGCCTGAGAATGATATCTCCCTGCTTAACCATGGAACCCTCTTCTATCATTATTTCCTCGAC
The DNA here is from genome assembly GCA_016936695.1 of Bacteroidales bacterium. Taxonomy (GTDB): domain Bacteria; phylum Bacteroidota; class Bacteroidia; order Bacteroidales; family VadinHA17; genus LD21. The sequence goes on from JAFGXK010000323.1 coordinate 769, forward strand.
ACGGCCGCCTTCCTGTGCATCAAGGAATACTGTGCTGATAGGTTCCACTGTTCCGGGAACGGTAATGTAATCATTGAACTGGCCTTCGGTAACTGCTTCTATGATCAGCTTGTCTTTCTCCACCTTGTATGTAGAAGTCCGGTCGGTGAAAAATGCCATGTAAAACAGGATGATAATGATTATCCCGAAAATTATATAGCCGATATGCTTCTTCTGAAGGCCTTTTTTCTTAGGTAATGCTCTGTCCATCGATTCTATGGGGGTGTCCATTGGTTTGATTGTTATGTTATTGGTTAGTGGTTGCTTGTTGCTTGTTGCTGGTTGCTGGTTGCTGGTTGCGCCCTGCGCCCTGTGCCCTGCGTCCTTCGCCCTGCGCCATTCTTTCTTCATTCATCAATAAGTCCTTCATATTCTCCCGTGGTGTAAAACTCTATAGTCATTTTCCTGATAAGCAGCTGCAGCTTTGTCCTCAGTGCTTCAGTCTCAGCCCTGAAAAGGGTAGTTTTGGCTGCCGAATAATCTGTTACATCTGTCAGTCCTGCCTCAAACTTTTTTTCGACTGCATCAAACGATTTTTTATTGAATTCGAGGTTGGAGACAGCGGCTGTATATTCACTTTTTCCCCTGTTGTAATCGAGGCATGCATTCTCGATATCGGTATACAGGTTGTTCTTCTCCTGTTCCAGCCTGAGTTCGGCGTCACTTTTTCTCAGCTTTGCCTGCCGGATATTCCTTCCGACTGTATAATTATTGAAAATCGGGATGTCGAGACTCAGATAAACGGCCTGGCTGTTGTTATTCTTGAGCTGGGTTGTGTAGGCATCCTGCTCCGGCGCATCATCGCTGGTTATTTTATAGAATCCGGTATATATAGCACCTCCTCCCGACAGCCTCGGTGACATACTCCCCTTAGCAGCGGCTATCTGTCGTTTCGATGCCTTCAGCTCATAGTCAATGGCTTTGAGCCGCGGCAGGGTTGCTGATGCAATGGAGTAAATGCTGTCGACGCTGAAGATTTCGTCAGTAATCAGGATGTTGTCAAGATCGGGCATCAGAATCTCAAATTCTGAAACCGGTCCAAGCTGAAGCATCTGTTTTAAGGTTGTGAGTGCCTGGCTCGCCGTGTTCGAAGCAATAGTCCGGGAAAGTCTGTCTTCAGAAGCCCTGCTCTCCAGCTCGAACTGCTTCGAAAGAGCTTCTTTGCCCGTTTCAACAAGCTTCGTTATCCTGTACAGCTGTTTTTCCGACTGTTCTGCCTGCATTATGGCTGCCTCCTCCAGACCCTTTGCATAAAGTACCTGATAGTAGGCACCAAGAATATTCACAATGACAGTATTCCTGTAGACTTTTTCTGTTTCAATCCCGGCATTATGCATGAATTTGCTTGCTGCCATGGTGTTAAGTGCGGCAAATCCCGTGAAAAGCCTGAAGGACGTATTGACTGAATAGGAGTTGCTGATGTTCTGCTCGAATGTAATAAGGTTTGTTACCGGGTCGATAGACCTCCCGAACCCCATCTGTGCATCCGACCCGAAATTAAGGGAAGGCAGCAAGTCCATCCTTGTTTTCAGAAGATCTGCTTCAGCCGATTCGGTCTGCAGCATCTGCCTTTGAAGACCTATATTGTTTTCCACGGCATAATTTATGCAATCCTGAAGAGTCCACAGCTTTGTCTCCTGAGCTGCCAGATTTCCATAGCCTGTTATTAAAAAAAGTATAAGTAAATTGATTATCCTGTTCATTTTCTTTTTTTGATGTTTCATTTAAACAGTCAAATTACATGCCGATTTTATAAAACACAGTAATACAATAATATAACGTTAATTAACAAATATTTAATGTAAAAAAAAGAGACAGTATTATGTCTAAATATCATACAGTGGACACATTGTTATGAAAGGGTCGTAACCTGACAGGGAAGGATACTTTCAGGGACCAACTTTAAACCGGTAGTTGTTCTTAATAAGATAAAAATTGTATATTGGTTTAAAATTCAGGATATGGAATGCCGGACCGGCTGCGGAGCATGTTGTATTGCCGCATCAATTTCTTCGCCAATACCCGGAATGCCGGAAGGCAAGCCGGCCGGGGTAAGGTGCCCACATCTCACAGAAGATTACAGATGTGCTCTTTACAATAGTCCTGAACGGCCTGCTGTATGTTCAGCCTTCAAGGCCGAACCGGAGTTTTGCGGCAATAACCCGGAAGAAGCCTACCGTATTTTATATGAATTAAGCCGTTAGAAAAGTCTTGCGGTCTTGCGGTCTTGCGGTCTTGCGGTCTTTCAGTCTTGCGGTCATTCCTCTTGCCTCACGCCTTTACGCCTTTACGCCTTTACACCTTTACGCCTTAACGCCCTGCCTCCCACACCACCCTGCCTCCGGTTATCGTGTAATCAACCTTCGTCTTCATTATCTGATCTTCCGGAATGGTGAGCAGATCCCTGTCGGTGATAACAATGTCGGCCAGGTATCCCGGTTTTATAATGCCCTTCCGGTCTTCCATGAACTGGGCATAAGCCGATCCGAGAGTATATAATTCTATCGCTTCCTCCATTGTTAGCTTTTCTTCCGGAAACCATCCTTCACCTTCCTCTCCGAGCCTGTCTTTTCGGGTGACGGCAGCATAGAGTCCTTCCATGGGATTCAGCGGTTCAACCTGATAGTCGGTTCCGAAAGCTAACCTGGCTCCGGCATTTAGCAGGCTCCTCCAGGCATAGGCACCTTTGCTCCGTTCTCCTATCCGCTTTTCGCAGAACCTCTTGTCGGAAATGCAATGAGTGGGCTGCATGGAAGCAATGACTCCAAGCTCCCCAAACCTCGGGATATCGGTCTGACTCAGGGTCTGGGAATGTTCATCGCGGTGCCGGCTGTCGCGCCTGCCATTAAGGTTCAAAGCCTTTTCATATGCATTGAGGGTCCAGTTATTGCCCTTGTCGCCTATTGCATGGACACCTATCTGGAAACCCATGCTGTCGGCTGCTACAACCATTCTTTCAAATTCCCCGTAAGGCATCATAGCCAGACCAGATGTAGCGGGATTGTCGGTGAAGGGTTCAAACATGAGGGCCGTTCCAGAACCGATAGTCCCGTCGATAAATGCCTTAAGGTATCCGAACCTGATCCAGTTACCTCCGGCCGGATACTTTTTCCTGAGTTCATCATACTGTTTCAGGCGTTCAGTATCATCAGTAAGAGGTTTGCCGATATCAATCCTGGATGTCAGACTGCCTTCAGCCTGAAGACTCTCATAGGCGATGAAATCAGCCGATCCCGGGATCTGAACACTTGTGACTCCGTATTCCGCGGCTTCTTTCAATGCTAACAAATAACCCTGTTTCAGCCTGGCAGCTTCTTCTGCCGGTGTCCGGTCGAGGTTCACGGCGCCTGTCTTTATAAACCTTTGCGCACTCTCCTTAAGGATCCCCGTGGGTTCTCCTGTTACAGGATCTTTCTGTATCTCACCGCCAAAGGGATCGGGAGTGTCTTTTGTTATCCCCGATTTTTTTAGGACATAGCTGTTTACAAGAACCGAATGGCCGTCGGCGCGGCTTAGTACAACCGGATTATCCGGAGAGACCCCGTCGATAAGTTCTTTTGAAGGCCATTTCCTGTCGTTGAACATCTCGTGCTCCCAGTGGCCGCCCTCAATAAGCTGACCGGGTTTCGACTTTTCCACCTGCTCCTTTACCTTACGGGTTATCACAGCCGGATCGGTGGTGTATCTCAATTCGATATAGTCGGGATCGAGAGGGCCAAAATGAACATGGGCATCGTTGAATCCGGGTATCACCAGCCTTCCGCTGGCATCAATGACCCGGGTCAGGCCTTTTTCAATGAACGAGCTGATTTCCCGGGATGTGCCGACAGCAATGATGCTTTCGCCTCTTACGGCAACCGCTTCAGCCAACGGATTGTCGCGGTCGATGGTAAGCACCTTGCCGTTGATTATCACGAGATCGGCTTTCTTAACTTTGCTTCCCGAACAGGATATTGTCATGATTACTATTGATAATAAGAGGATTGAATTTTTCATTGAAGGAGTTTTTTGACTGATGAAATATATGAAAAAACAGAAAACTCCTTACGGCACCGGAAATGTTCTTTCTGTGGTGACAAGTCTGTATATTTTTCGGTCTTCCCTGGGCGACTGACGTTGGTCAGGCGGGGGTCTTCTTTCTTCTGTCTTCCGTCTTCAAAAACCATATCGTTTTGGGTAAAAAAATTGTCGAATAACAATAAGTAAGTTATCGTTATTCGATAAAAATTTATCGTTATTATGAGATTCAAAGCATGGTTTGGATCTTTTTTCATCCGATCGGTGCCTCGATTTTAACTTGACATTAACTATTTTAAGAGTTTATTATCACTTTCTGTCTGCTAATTAGTTTACATTCGCAAAAAAATAAGGGAAATGAATATTGCTATCATAGGATACGGCCGGATGGGTCATGAGATCGAGTCTGCTGCCCTGGCCAGGGGCCATGCCGTCAGGCTTATTGTCGACAAGGACAATATGAACGATCTGAACGAAAGGAGTATTAGGGATGTCGATGTAGCCATAGAATTCACCACTCCCGAAACTGCCTTTGAGAATGTGGTCAGATGTCTTAAGATGAAGATCCCGGTTGTAAGCGGCACAACCGGATGGCAGGAAGACTACGGCAAGGCTGCTGATGTCTGCAACGAGAACAGGACATCCTTCATCCATTCATCAAATTTCAGCATCGGGGTAAATATCCTGTTCCGGCTTAACAGGGAACTGGCGAAATACATGGCGCGCCTGGATCAGTACAAGCCATTAATAGAAGAGATCCATCACATTAAAAAACTTGATGCTCCAAGCGGAACGGCGATCACCCTGGCACAGGGAATAGCTGACGGTCACACGGGATACGACGGCTGGTGTCCCGACGACATGAATGAAACAGGGAAAGTCCCTGTTAAGGCGATCAGGGAAGGAATGGTTCCGGGTACACATACCATAACCTGGGATTCGGATATTGATGTGATAAGCCTCCGGCATGAGGCCAGAAACAGGAAGGGACTGGCCCTTGGTGCAGTGGTGGCAGCCGAATACATATATAACCGAACCGGAGTTTTTACTATGGACCAGGTACTGGGTTTCTGATAATTATTTCTAATTTTACGTATTCTTATCCAAACAAATAAAATGGATCAAACACTTAAGGGAAAATACATCAGGTTTGGTATTGCCGCCCTGCTGTATATCCTGGTCGTCATCTGGATAGGCAATTACTGGCTGCTTGCCGGTCTTGCCGTTATTTATGATATCTATGTCTCTGAAAAGGTTAACTGGACCTTCTGGAAGAAGCGTAACGGACCGAACAGCAGTTTTATAGAATGGCTCGATGCAATAATTTTTGCGGTTATTGCCGTAACCCTTATCAATATCTTTCTCTTCCAGAATTACCGGATCCCCACAGGATCAATGGAGAAATCGCTGCTTATAGGAGATCATCTGTTTGTCAGCAAGCTGGCCTACGGGCCCAGAATGCCAAACACTCCGATCGCTTTTCCTTTTACCCAGAATACAATGCCGCTCTCGAAGGGCAAATCGTGGTCCAACCTGGTGCAATGGCCATACAAAAGACTGGTTGGCGTGGGCAAGGTTAAAAACAATGATGCCATTGTATTCAATTTTCCTGCCGGTGATACTGTTGTACTTGAAGAAACCGAGACAGCTTACTATGAAATAGTGAGGCGTACGGCCAGGGAGATGGCACAGCGGGCGAACATCGGAAACCCCGTTCCAAAACCTGCTTCATTCTACATGGCTGATGCAAGGAAAGAGGTGTGGGACCGCTTTAACCTTATCTACCGGCCGGTCGACAGAAGGGATAATTATGTAAAGCGATGCATCGGAATACCGGGTGATACCCTGCAGATCAGGAATGGAGAGCTTTTCATCAACGGTAAGCTGGTTCCGGCAAACAGTACCCAGCAGTTCAATTATCTGGTTGCAACAAACGGAACAACCATCAATCCAAAGACTTTCGAACGCCTGGGTATTTACAGGTCGGACCAGGCAATGCTTTCAGGATCGGTTTATTTTCTTCCACTTACAAAACCAAATTCTGAAGCTATAGCCAAATTTGCCAATGTCAGGGAGGTGACTCCTTATTATGCACCGCCGGGAGAATACAATCCGGTTATTTTCCCTCACAGCAGAACATACAACTGGAATGAGGATCATTTTGGACCTCTATGGATCCCTGCCGAGGGAGTCACGGTTAAAATCGATACCTCAAATATCTGCATTTATGAAAGGATTATTGATGTTTATGAGGAAAACGACCTGCGTGTGGAAGGCTCAAGCATATACATTAACGGGCAGCCTGCCGACTCCTACACCTTTAAGATGGACTACTACTTCATGATGGGCGATAACCGGCACAATTCAGCTGATTCACGTTACTGGGGATTCGTTCCCGCTGACCATATAGTAGGAAAACCGAGGTTTATCTGGCTGTCGGTCGACAAAGAGTTGACGGGACTGAAAAAGATTCGGTTCAAACGAATATTCAAGAGTATAAAATAAAAAAAGGACATGCTGCGGCATCCAGACTTCTGACAATTATTGCAGCAGTGATACCATTGTTTATATAAAAAAAGGACATGCTGCGGCATGTCCTTTTTTTATTACTTATACTTCCTTTATTTTACTTTCTCAACGATGGTCCTGAATGCTTCAGGATGATTCATTGCAAGGTCAGCAAGAGTTTTCCTGTTCAATTCTATTCCTTTCTTCTCCAGGTTGCCGATGAACTGTGAATAGCTCATTCCGTACTGACGTACACCTGCATTGATCCTCTGTATCCACAGTGACCTGAATTCACCTTTCTTCTTTCTCCTGTCGCGGTATGCATAACCCATACCTTTGTCGAGGGTGTTCTTTGCAACCGTGATGACATTTTTCCTTGAACCAAAGTTCCCCCTGGTCTGACTGAGAACCTTCTTCCTCCTGGCTCTCGATGCTACTGAATTTACTGATCTTGGCATTGTTCTTTGTTTTTTGACTGTCAGCGTTCAATCCGTTGTGGTTGACTCTTTTCTGCTGTGCAATCTGTTAGTAATTAATTAATTAAATCAAAGACCGGAGGTTATTTCATGGCAAGAAGGAGTTTTACGTTCTTCAGATCGGTTTTGTTTACCAGGCCTGAATATGTAAGATTCCTCTTCCTTTTTGTTGATTTCTTAGTCAGAATATGACTCTTGAAAGCATGACTCCGCTTGATTTTTCCTGTTCCGGTAAGGCTGAACCTTTTTTTCGCACCGGAATTAGTCTTCATTTTTGGCATTTCTCTGTATCGATATATTAAATTACTTTTTCTTCTTCGGAGAGAAGGAGATTATCATTCTTTTCCCTTCAAGACGAGGAAGCTGTTCTACTTTACCGTATTCTTCAAGGTCGTTGGCAAAACGCAGTAAAAGCACTTCTCCCTGTTCCTTGAATAAAATGGACCTTCCCTTAAAGAACACATATGCCCTTACTTTTGCCCCTTCCTCGAGGAACCTTATGGCATGCTTGAGCTTGAAATTGTAATCGTGCTCATCCGTGTTGGGTCCAAACCTTATCTCTTTGACCACCACCTTGACCGTTTTGGCCTTGATCTCCTTCTGCTTCTTTTTCTGTTGATAAAGAAACTTCTGGTAATCAGCGATCTTGCAAACCGGGGGATCTGCGTTCGGGGAGATTTCCACAAGATCGAGCTCCATTTGATCAGCCAGCTTAAGGGCATCCTGGATACTCATAACTGATGTTTCAATTCCTTCACCGACAACTCTGACCACTCTGGCAGTGATCCGGTGGTTAATCTTGTGAGCCTGCTGAACAACACGTGCAGGACTTCGCCTAATTGGTCCGGCTATAGCTATTTCCTCCTTACTTTGGTTTATACTTAAATTAACAAAACAACTTCTTTACCAGGCTATCTCATTTTTAATCTCCCCGGCGATAAATCCGGCAAAAGCCTCAAGTTTCATGCTCCCTTTATCACCTTCACCCTGCTTACGGACGGAAACTGTTCCGCTTTCAACCTCTTTTTCACCTATGATCAACAGGTATGGGATCCTCTTTAATTCATTATCCCTGATCTTCTTACCGATCTTTTCACTTCTGTCGTCAATTAGTGTGCAAATATCGGAATTATTTAGAAAATCCAAAACTTTTAGTGCATAATCATTGAATTTTTCACTTATGGGCAGAACAACCGCTTTTTCAGGGGCCAGCCACAAGGGAAATTTTCCTGCCGTATTCTCGATAAGCACGGCTATGAACCTCTCGAGCGAACCGAATATTGCACGATGTATCATCACCGGCCTGTGCTTCTGATTGTCACTTCCGTTATAGGTAAGATCGAACCTCTCCGGAAGGTTGTAGTCGACCTGGATGGTTCCGAGTTGCCACTTCCTTCCGATGGCATCCTTAACCATGAAATCGAGCTTGGGACCATAGAAGGCCGCTTCGCCCGGTACTACAGTCGTCACCAGCTTCTTCTCAGAGGCTGCCTCAATGATTGCTCTTTCGGCCTTTTCCCAGTTTTCATCAGATCCGATGTACTTGTTTTTGTCATCAGGATCGCGCAGGGATATCTGTGCGGTGAATTCACTGAAATTGACTGCCTTGAAAATGAACTGAACCAGGTCGATTATACTCTTGAATTCATCCTTAAGCTGATCGGGCCTGCAGAAATGATGCGCATCATCCTGTGTAAAACTCCTAACCCTTGTAAGACCATGCAGCTCGCCGCTCTGCTCATATCTGTACACAGTGCCGAATTCAGCCATTTTGTAAGGCAGATCCTTATACGACTTGGGAGTGGCATTGAATATTTCACAGTGATGCGGACAGTTCATCGGCTTAAGCATGAACTGCTCTCCCTCCTGGGGAGTCGACATGGGCTGAAATGAATCCTTTCCATACTTTTCGTAATGGCCCGACGTCTTGTAAAGGCTTACATCCCCGATATGAGGGGTAGCAACTATGGTGTAACCTCTCTTTTTCAAAACTTTCGTCATGAAGTTGATAAGGTTCTGCCTCAGCTCTGCTCCCCTGGGCATCCACAACGGAAGCCCCATCCCGACCTTCGGGGAAAAAGTAAAGAGTTCAAGTTCCCTTCCTATCCTGCGGTGATCTCTCTTTTTTGCTTCCTCCAGAAATGCGAGATAGTCATCAAGCATTTTCTGCTTCGGATAGGTAACGCCATAAATCCTGGTGAGCATCTTGTTTTTTTCATTGCCGCGCCAGTATGCTCCTGCAACTGTCAGAAGTTTTATTGCCTTTATCGGTTCAGTGGATGGAAGGTGGGGTCCCCTGCAAAGATCAGTAAACCCTCCCTGTGTATAGAGTGAAATGGTCCCGTCTTCGAGCTCGTTTATAAGCTCAACCTTGTACTGGTCGCCTTTTAAGCTGAAAACCTCAAGGGCTTCCTTCTTGCTTACATCTCTCCTGATAAAAGGCAGATTTTGTGAAGCAAGTTCCTTCATCCGGTTCTCGATTACCAGCAAATCATTGTCGGTTATAACTTTCCCCTCACCCGGGTCCACATCATAGTAAAAGCCTGTTTCAATTGCCGGCCCTATTCCGAACTTAATCCCTGGATAGAGACTCTCAAGAGCTTCAGCCATGAGGTGAGCCGATGAATGCCAGAATGCATGCCTGCCCTGATCATCATCCCACTTGTGAAGCATAAGCGTTGAATCTGAGTTGATTGGCCGGGTCAGATCGATCAATTCTCCGTTAACGGTTGCTGAATAAACTTCTTTTGCAAGCCTCGGACTTATCTGCTCGGCAATCTCCAGACTGCTTATTCCATCCTGGTATTCCTTGACAGATCCGTCGGGGAAAGTTATGTGGATCATCAGTTTCTCTTTTTTTATTGGAGTGCAAAGATAGAAAAATATTTATTTCATTATGCAGCGAAAGGTAATGCTTGTACGTCTTAAACATGGCACACAATTTGAAATTGTTTTATTGTATATCAATTTACTGAGTCATGAAAAAGTTAATAATACTCCCGATCCTTCTTCCCCTTGTTCTGGTTTCATGTGAAATGTCACCCAGAGCCTACTTCTCGGCAAGTCCTGGCGACCCGGTTGTCGGGGAAGATGTCTGGTTCACAAATGAATCGGAAAATGCAATTGATTTTGAATGGGATTTCGGCGACGGATACATTTCCGATGAGCTGAATCCGATACACAGATTTACATCCACGGGTGTTTACAACGTCAGGCTTAAGGTATGGTCAGAAG